>JBMYUK010000145.1:0-6658 GCA_049605275.1 Phycisphaeraceae bacterium | reverse complement strand
CGGCCAAAATAGTCGGTTCATGATCGTGATGCGTGGGGCCATGGGCGAATCCTTACGCCGAGCAGTATTCATGCTGCGGCGCTGTCGTGTTTGTGTATCAACTTGCCGGCCCGCTTGATGAGCGGCCAGACGGGCTTGATGAACGGCTGGCCCTTGAGCCGACGCGTCTTCAGATTTTCCGCCTGCCGCTTGAAACAACGCGTATTCGTGAAAAACGTCGGGGGATACCGGCAGGCCCGAGCCGCGAGCATCGCCGCGTGACGGAAGCGAACCAGGTCGTCTGCCGAGACATCGAGATCGTCCGGCCGACGCAGCAGATTCAAGAGCCGCCGCCCCGCGACCGGGTCCGTCCCAGGCAGCAGCCGATCGATCAAAGCGTCGCGCGTCTGGTAAAACCGTCGGCCTCGCTCGGCCGACCAACTCGCCGTCGTCGCCTGATCGTGCAAGCGGTAACGCATCAGCGGCGTCTCCAGCGTCGCGAACCGCACGATCAACGCCATGCGAACCCAAAGGTCGTAGTCTTCCGGCCCGCCGGCGAGCTCGCGGTAGTTGCCCGCCTCCAGCACCGCCGACCGACGCAGCATCACCGTCGGGTGGCTCACCGGATTCGTCGTCCGCAGTGCCCAGCGCATCTCCGCGTCCAGCGCCGGATGGTCCGTCAGAACCTTTGTATCGTTGATCGCGCGCATCTGCGTGCCCAACACCCCGACCTTGCGGTGATCGCAGAGGTAGGCGACCTGACGCGCGAGGCGGTCCGGCTCGGCCACGTCGTCCGCGTCGATGCGCGCGAGCAGCTCGGTCTGCGCGTTGACGACGAGTCGAGCCAGCGCCCGGCCGATGCCGACCCGCTCGCTGCCGACGATCCGGCCCGGCAACTCGCGGCCGATCCACTTGCGCAGGATGTCCGGCGTCGCGTCGCTCGAACCGTCGTCCCAGACGTAGACCGTGTGCGCACCGGCGGCGTAGTCCTGCTCGGCGATCGAGATCAGCGTGCGCTCGAGGTACGCCTCGCCGTTTCTCACGGGTAACAACCAGGTGACGCGTGGGGGCATGCGGGTCTCCTTAGGCGGCGAGCCTCGGCGTGGCGGTCGGCGACGACGCGTGAGATGCTGCGACGCCGGCCTCTTCGAAGATCGCGCGGAAGCGTCCGGCGTATGTGTGCTCGGCCAGCGTGCGTTCGTAGCCGTGCCGGGCGATCGCGCGTCGCTCGTCTTCTCGAGCGAGGTAGTGGCGGGTCTGTTCGACGAGGTCGTCGACGGTTTCGAAGGTCGCGCAGTCCATGCCGGGCGTGAGGTATTGGTCGAGGTCTTCCGCGGGCTGGGTCAGCAGGAAGCCGCCGCACGCGGGGACCTCGAACACCCGGCCCTTGATCTGCCGCGGCGGGGCGGGGTTTTTCCCCTCGGCTCGTGCCTGATGCCAACGCGCGAAGCGCTGCGTGCGGTCCCACACGCGCCAGAGCCCGGGCTTATCTTTCAGCCCGTCGATCGCGTGGCTGCTTGCGAAGCGCTGGGCCCACGTGCTGCCGCTGCTCGACGCGTCGGCGAAGTTCAGGTTGATCCGGCTCTGCGAGAACACGCGGATCATCTCGGCCTGTTCGAGTTTGCCTGCCGGCCAGCCGCTGCCCCACGCGTGGACCTTGATGCCTGCGCGACGCAGCGTATCGACGGCCGTCTGGCGCATGCCGTACGGCTGGCCGACGAAGCTCACGTCGTAGCGCATCGGCCCGGGCGTCGGGCGATAGAGCGCGTGGTTCGCGCCCCACTGGCTCTTGATGACGTGGCGGAGGTTGTGCTCGCTGTACCGCCTCAGTGCATTGCGCGAGGTCGTGACGACGCGATTGAACGCCGGCGCCCACTTGAGCGCATCGCTGTCGAATTGCCAGTGATCGTCGCAGAACCAGTTGATCGTGAGCGTATCGGTCTGTTCGGAGATCTCGCGGAAGACGCGCGGGCTCATCGCGTCGCCTCGCACCACGCCGAATAAGACGTCCGGCTTCTCCCGACGCACGATCTCCAAGAGCCGGCGGCCCGCTTCGGCTCGCCCGTGCTGCGCGACCACTGTTGGCACGTCGAATCGCGTCATCGAGAAGCCCATCGCTTGCAGCGCGAGATCGAAGTTGTAGTGCTCGAAGCTCGGGCCGCGGGACGGGTCGCCGTAGTCGAAATGTTGGGCCACGTAGAGCAGGTGCATGGTGTCAGGCGCAGTGGGCGAGGGCTTGGTCACGGGTTGCATGGGGTGTCGCCGACCAGTCGAGTTCGGCTGCGATCGTCATCGTGTCGTCGTGCCAGGTGTATCGCACGGCGCGTCGGGTCGATGCATCGATCGGGCCGTGGAGCAGCGCGTCGTCGTTCGGCCCGTCGAAGCCGTAGCCGTAGAGCGCGAGCTCTCTGCCCCAGGTTTGATAGACCAGGTCGACGAGGCGGTCGTCGTAGTACGTGCGGTAGTCGCGGCGTTTGCCGACGCGCTGTTTGGGCCGCTGCGTGTAGGCGAGGCGTTTGGCTTTGGCGAGCTGGGTGAGGTCGTCGTGCAGCGATTCGTTGCGGCAAAACCAATCGACCATAAGATCGCCGGAGCTCGAAAACGCCTGCATAAAAAGGAATTTTCGCGACGGCCAGGGGTCTTCGCGGTCGGCGATCGCGCGGATGAGTTCACCGAAGCTACGTCGGGCCGGTTCGTAGTCGTAGTGGCCGGGGTCGCAGTAGCTGGGGTTCCACCCCCCGGCGTGGCCGGCGTAGCTGACCAGCCAGTCGAACGGATTGCGGACGGTCGTGACGACGTAGGCGTTCTTCAGCCTGCTGGTCGGTGTGGCGAACTGCTCGCCCATCCCCGTCGGCGGGTAGCGGTGGGGGACCGGCTTGGTCGTGTCGATCAGCGTCGCGTGGCCGAGGCTGGTCAGCGGATCGACGACGGGCTGACGCACCCGCCAATCGGTTTCGAGTTGACCGAGATAGGTCCCGCCGGTCTTGGGGATGTGCAGGAACACCGGGCGCTTGAGCCGGGTGACGCGGCGCCATCGTCGGGCCAGATTGTCGGAAAGTCGCATGGGCATCGTGTGGTTCGTTTCGCGGCGACGCGTCGGCGTTTAGGCGGCGGCTTGTTGGGTCTCGATGTTTTTCTCGGCGACGACATGCAAGCCGTGCGCGAGGTATTCCTCGGAGCCGGTGTCATCGACGGCGATGGATTCGAGCCCGCGCAGCAACAGCCGCATGCCCAGTCGCGTGAGCAGGCCGGCTTGGCGCTTCGCATACCTCTCGGCCATCTGCGGGACGCGCCGCACTTCCTGCGCGACCGACTCGAAGTAGCTGCCGTTCGCGTCGATGGTCGTGAGGCGCAGGCCCATCTCGGTGAGGTGTTTTTCGTAGAAATAGCGGTTAAAACCGGTGCAGAAGTGGTAGGGAGAGAAGTGCGTATTACTGACGAAGGGCGCGGTGACGATGAGTTTGCCGCCGGGCGTGAGCAGCCGCGTGAGTTCGCGTAGCGCACCGATCGGGTCGGGCACGTGTTCGAGGACTTCGGTGCAGAGGATCGCGTCGAAGCTGGCGTCGGGCTCGGGGATCGCGGTGATGTCGCAGACGAGGTCGAGGCCGTCGTTGTGCCATCGACCGATCTGCCCGCCTCGGCCGTCGCCCTGGCCGTCGTATTGGGCGAAGTCCTGCGCGACGTAGTCGAGATGAGCGCAGTCGGGGCGGTAGGGCTGCATGCCCGCGCCGGCGTCGAGGATGCGTCGGCCGGCGGGGAGGTCGCGGAGTTGCTTGCGGACCCACGCATCGCGGGTCGGCTCGTTGGTGGTGCCGATGGGCGGTGTCATCGCGCGTCTCCTGTGTGGTCGCTCGTGGTTTCGGCGGGCTTGGCGAAATGAAAGCAGCCGCAAGCGTAGTCTTGTTCGGCAACGCGGCTTGGGTCGGCGTGGCGAACCAGCGGCAGGCGGGTGTGGTCGTCTTCGACTAGCGCGAACTCTACGAGATCGAGTGACGCAAACGCGTCGCGCACCTGCTTGTAGCTGTAGACCCGGCAGCTATTGAACGCGAGCCTCGGCTTGCCGACGGGCACCACGAAGTAGAGATCGCCGCCGGGCGCGAGCACGCGCTGCAACTCGCGCATCGCGGCGAGGTCGGCTCGTGGATCGATCGGATCGCCGTAGCGTCCGAGGCCCAGGTGCTCGACCACGTGCATCGTCGAGACCGAGCGCAGCGACGCGTCGGGCATCGACAGCCGCGTCAGGTCGGCCGAGGCGCAGGTGAGGCCTTCGAGTTCGATCGTCGGCGGGCGAAACTCGTACAGCGTCGTCGGGACAAACCCGCAGACCATCGTCGCGAAGTGCAGGTGACTCGAGAAATCGTGATGCTCGCTGGGTCGCCGCTCGGCCAATTTGCGCGAAGCCCAGGCCATGTGATAGAGGTAGTGCCGATCGAACGAGGTCGTCGCACGATTGTCGTTGAGACACAGCCAACGCTGCTCCCAATCCAACGCGAATCGATCGTCCTTGCCCTCGGCCATCTCCGCGAAATCGAGAAACTGCTGACGCACGCGCAGGCGGTCGGCCAGCTGATCTTTTGCGCGGATCATCTGCGTGCTGCCGGGCAGCTTCTTGACGACGGTTTTAAGGGGGGCGGTCATCGCGGTCGGTTCCTTCCTCAGGCGGCGCGCTGCAGTAGGCGTCGAATCAAACCCGATAGCCCGGCCTGCACGGCGGACCGTCGGATCGTCGGCGACGCGGCGTTGCGCAGGCGCAGCGGACGTTCGTTGAGCGTGGAGAACCAGCGGTCGCGGCCGGCCTCGGTTTCGAGATAGGCGGCGTCGCGCGGGTCGAGCCGGTCGAGGTACGGTCGCAGGATGTCGAGAGCGGTGCGGTCGATCGTGCCTTCGCCTTCGTGCCGGGTCCAGTACGACGCGTGGTCGCGGCGGTGGTGGTAGTGCGAGCCGGGCAGGACGTTGGCGGTCGATCCGGTCGCGGCTTTTCGCAGGCCGAAGCCCCATGCGTCGAGCGCGCCGACGCCTTCGGGATAGCCGCCGGCACGCCGCCAGGCGTCCTTGGTGAACAGGTAGTTGCCGCTGCCGGCGGGGACGCGCGTCGTGGCGATGGCGCGTTGGAAATCGACGAGGTTCGTTTCGTAAACCAGTTCGCCGGTGATGTGGTCGGGGCCTTGTTCGTCGCTGAAGTAGCGCAGCGTTTGGAAGCCGGTCGTGTCGACGCCCGTGCGAAACAGGTGATCGCGCAGCGGCGCGACGCTGTCGGGGGGCACGAGGTTGTCGGCGTCGAGGCAGAAGCAAAGCGGGTTCGATGCTTCGGCGACGGCGGTGTTGCGGGCGGCGCTGCCGCCGCGGTTGGCCGCGTGCGTAACGATGCGCACCGCGGCGAAGTTTGCCGCGATCGCGCTGAGTTTGTCGGCGGTCTCGTCCGTCGAGCCGTCGTTGACGATGAGGTACTCGTCGCCGGGCGCGAGATTGTGTTCGAGGATCGATGCGGCGGCGTCGTCGATCCACGCGGCGCAGTTGTAGGCGGGCGTGAAGTAGGTGATCGGCAGGCGCTCGCGCTCGACCCACCAGACGTTGTGCCCGGCTTCGTGAACGGTCCATCCGAAGCGGGCGAAGAAGCGATCGACCGCGCGTCGGACGCCTGGGAAATCGGCGTGGCCGTAGTCGTGTCCGGCGATGACGCCGCCGGGCCGGACCTTGATGGCCCAGGTGCAGAGGTCTTGCCAGACGCCCTGTTCGCTGTGGTCGGCGTCGAGGTAGACGAAGTCGAGGGATTTGTCGGCGAAGCGGTCGCCGGCCTGCTGCGAGTCGTCGCGGACGAGTTCGAAGCGATCGCCGAAGGGTGCGAGGCGATCGACGACGCGCTCGGCCAATCGGTCGAAGACGGGCTGGTCGAGGTTCATCGGGTCGTCGTAGTTGTCTCGGTGTCGGTACGCATCGACGCCGAAGAGCTTGTCGACGCCGCCTTGTTCGAGGATCGCGCCGCTGTGCCCGCCGAAGGCGACGCCGACCTCGACGCCGCGACGCAGGCCTTTGGCGTGGACCACGGCGGGGAAGGCGTCGTAGCCGATGCGCCAGGAGGCCTCGTGCCTGGCGATGAGCGCGTCGATCGGGGGGTCGTGTGGGTGCATGGGCGTTAGGTGGCGTGTTGCTTAGGCGGCTCGGCTGACGAGGCGGGAGAGGCGCTGTCGCAGGCCGCCGAGGTTAAGATTGATGCTGGGTCGTCGTCGCGGTTTGGCTTCGCCCTCGACGCGGAGGGGTCGCTCTGCGAGTTGGGTGAACCAGCGTTCCTGGTTTTCGCCTTGGAGGAGGTAGAGTTGGGACTGTGGCTCGAGTCGATGGAGGTAGGGCCGAAGCACGCCGAGCGCGAGGCGATCGGTCTTGCCGGGCTGGACCTCGCGTTGCCAGTAGCTGTCGTGTCCGATGCGGTGGTCGTAGGTCGCGTTGGGGCAGACTTGCAGGGACGAGCCGGTGGCGACGAGGCGGAGGCCAAAGCCCCAGGCGTCGAGCGCGCCGACGTCTTCGGGGTAGCCGCCGGCGCGGTACCAGGCTTCGCGGGTGAAGAGCAGGTTGCACAGCTTGCTGCAGGCGTACGCACGCGACGCGTCATAGCCCCGTTCAGCACGCAGGTTGTCGAAATCCATGCGGCCTATCCAGTGCGCGACGCTGGAGACGTTGACCA
>JBMYUK010000144.1:0-6719 GCA_049605275.1 Phycisphaeraceae bacterium | reverse complement strand
GCGAGGAAGAGGCGTTCTTTTTCCGAGCGGTATTCGGGGGCGAACTCGATCGCGTAGCCGAGGAGTTGGGGCAGGTCGAAGACAACCGGTTCGGCTGAGTCGAGCGCGGGCAGCGCATCGGCCGGGGTGACGCTTCGGCCTGACGCTTCGGGGCGCGTCGCACGAGCGGGCAGCGCCTCGGCGGCGGGGTTGAACGTCGGCGGGGTGTACGCATCGATGTCCGCGTCGCTCTGGCTGGGTGCGGCGACCTCTGCGGCGCTGACGCCCTGCTCTCCGAGCGAGAGCCGCTGGCGCTGGGCGATCATCTTCGCGACCTCGCGATCCAGCGTTTCGACGGACCCGTAGCACCCGGCCAGCGACAGCAGCGCGCACGCGCTGAGCGCGAATGCCAAGACAGCGCGGCGGCTCGATTTAGGATCGCATTGCTTCATAGGGGTGCGAGGTGGTATGGCGGGACAGACGCAACGGAGCGTCAACAGTGACCGATTCATCATCGAGCATTCGACGGCTCGCAAACCAAACAATTTTAAGCGTTTATCGCAATTCGAGTTGATCTATTTAATACGCGTGCCTACTGTTCTGGTTCAGTAGCGTTATGGGATTTCGAGCGATTTTCGCGGAAGGTGCGTCATGCCAACGGTTTCGTACGACAGTCAGAGCTTCTCGATCGACGGGAGGCGGGTGTGGCTGGTCAGCGGGTCGGTGCATTACGCTCGGATTCCGCAAAAAAGCTGGCGGGATCGGATCAAAGCGGCCAAGCAGGCCGGGCTCAACTGTATCGAGACGCCGGTGTTCTGGAATGCGCACGAAAAGTCGCCCGGCGAATTCAATTTTTCCGGCGATCTCGACCTCAAGTTGTTCGTCCAGACCGTCGCCCGAGAGGGCCTGTATTGCATATTGCGGCCGGGGCCTTACGTCGGCAGCAGCTGGGACTTCGGCGGCTTGCCCGCGTACCTGCACGGCGTCGAGGACCGCAAGGGCCAGCGCGTCAAATTCCGCGAGGACGAGCCGCAGTTTCTCGAAGCGGTCGATCGGTACTTTCGCGCGGTGATGGAGCAAGTCGGCGATCTACAGATCGCGTCGCTGGGGTCGTCCGGCTCGGCGAGCTACGCCTATCCGCCGGGCAGCGCGGCGGGCGGATATCAGGGCGAGGGCGGCGGGCCGATCGTGCTGATGCAGGTCGAGCACGCGTGGGAGAGCCACGACCCCGAGCAGCCGTACCTCGAGCGCCTCGTGAGCATGATGCGTCAGCACGGCTGCCTGGTCCCCATCGTGAATAACAACAACCTCTGGCAACCGGTCGAGGGGACGATCGACACCTGGCGCGGCGCAACGGACCTGCCGGCGATCGTTCGTCAGTTGTCGTCGATTCAGCCGGAGTCGCCCGCGATGGTGATGGATTTCGTAGTCGGCTCGGTCGACACGTGGTCGCGTGAGGCGTCGGCGACTCTCGATGCGGATACGCTCGCCTATCGCGCGGCTGGGCTCATGGGCGTCGGGGCGCAGCTCAATCTCTCGCCCTTTCATTCGGGAACGAATCTCGGCTTCGGTGGCGGCGGGCTCACGCGACCGGGGTCTGCCCACGCGGTCACGGACGCGGGACGACACGCGCCGCTCGGCTCGGCGGGCGAGCGCGGCGAGGCCTACGCAGCAATCAAACGCCTCGCCACGTTTGCGAGTCAGTTCGGCACCTTGCTCGCAAACAGCGACAACGCCCCCGCTCCGACCGTCGCGCTCAACGAAGTCGATCACGCGACCGCGCTCTTGCACCGTCGTTCAAGCCAGGGCGAGTTGATTGTGCTGCTGAAATCAGAGAAAGATAAAAGCAGGCACACCTCGATCATGCTCGCCAGCGGACTGAGTCTCCTCGTGCCGCACGCCGGGCAACGCGTCGCGTGGGTTCTGGTCGATGCGAGTCTCGGCGGCGTCGGCACGCTCGACTACACCAGTCTGTCTCCGTGGGCGCTCATCGATCGCAAGTTGCTCGTCGTCTTCGGACCGGCCGGGGCGAGCGGCGTGATCTCGATCGACGGCGAACACCGCGAGATCGCCGTACCCACCGGCAAGACGCCCACCGTCATCCAAGGCGATCCGTTCCACCTCGCGATCCTCAATCACGAACAGATCGACGCCGCCTACCGTTCGAGCGAGGGCCTGGTCATCGGCTGCGACGGCCTCGACGCAGACGATAAGCCGCTACCGCTCAAGGGCTGGGGCACGCAATTTCTCGTCACGCCCGACGGCGAAGTCAGCCGAAAGCGCATCGCGCCACCCGCCACTTACCACGCACCGAAACTCGGCGGCTGGAAAGCCTGGTCGGTCCGAACGCTCATCGACGGCAGCGACGACGCCTATCGCCCCATCGAGGGCCCCGCGTCGCTCGGCGAACTCGGCCAAGCCGCCGGCTACGGCTGGTACCGACTGACCAACGCCCAGCCCGGTTCGGGTAAAGTCCTGCTCCACACCGGCGGCGACCGATTGCACGTCTATCAAAACGGCAAACTCGCTTCGCTTCTCGGCCGAGGCGACGGCGCAGACGACGAACCGAAGCAACTCAAATTCACTAAACAAACCGTGATCCTCGCCGACGCGCTCGGTCGCGCCAGCGACGGTCAAGCGGTCGGCGGCGATCCGAAAGGTTTGCCCGACCACCTCTACTTCGTCAAGCCCATCAAGCCCGGCAAACCGGTAATCACGAAGCGTCCGGCGGGCGATCCTTTCTCCGTCGTCGGCATGGCGATGCACCAACGCGCACAGACCCGCCCGATCTCCGAATCGGTCGCGTGGACGGTTAAGCCCGAGCAGCGCAAGCCGATCCTCCTCGACATCGCCGGGCTGCCTCAGCCCTGCGTCGTCAGCGTGAACGACGAGCCGATCGCGTTTTACGCAGCCGAGCACCACGGTCTACGGCTGAGACAACTGCTCGATCCCGCGGCGCTCGAACCGATGACCGGCGGCAAGAACGCCATCAAACTCGAATTGCTCGAGCCCTTGATCGAGGCAACGGACCTCGCCAAACACGTGCGCTTCTATCAAACGACCGGCGCCGCGACGCCGAAGGACGGCTGGGCGTTCACGCCGTGGACGATCCCCGCGTTCGCCGACGAGGCCTGGCGACCAGTGCCGAAGAACCTGCCGAGTCAGCCGAGTTGGTTGGGCTGTTCGTTCGAGATCGAGTCGACCGACCCGCCGCTGTATCTCGAGCCGCGCGGCATGAGTAAGGGCCAGATCGTTCTCAACGGCCACAACGTCGGGCGCTACTGGCAGCAGACCCGCGAAGGCAAGATCGTCGGCCCGCAAGACCGTTACCTACTGCCCCAGGCCTGGCTCGACGCCGATCGCCCCAACACCCTGATGCTCTTCGACGAGCACGGGCGAACGCCGGAGAAAGTGAAATTAGTCTATGTTTAACTCATGGCCGAACACGATCGACACGACGGCACTGCAAAACCACCCCCAATACCACGCTACAGATTGTTTGCATGGTATCGATTGCTCGCTTTTATCTGGATTGTGCCCTGCTATGTAGTCCTGCCATTCGTGTTTCCAAGCCCTGTCTTGCCATGGGTAGCTGCTTTGCCCTCTGTCATACTGATCTGCTGGGTCTACCCTTGTCTTGAAAAACCTTCCATCAGAAAAAGCTATACACCATATTCTTCATATATTTCTGTACGCTATCAACTGATTTATCCTGTACCAATTTTTGTTACGCTAGCCTTTTCCGTCTCAGCAGCTAATTACTTTGTTTTCGGATATTACATCACCTATCTAGACGTTGTGCTCGGTGCTGTACTCGTCGGAACTACGGTATGCGGTGTCGTATTGGCCTTGATATTTTGTCGAAAGGTCCAAACAAAATTTATGGAAGCCTGCTACGACTGGCATATCTGCTACGCATGCGGTTACGACCTCAGATCGTTCTCTGGAAACGCCTGTCCTGAGTGTGGCTTCTTCCACCTGAACGACGCCTATATTGATGATCTTTGTAAACTGCCACAGATGGCGGACAAGAGCTAAGATATCTCAATGTCAGATTTAACCCCCAAGACCAAGAAGCCCGAGCTCGAGATCGTCGAGCCCGTCGGTGCCCGCGTGCTCATCCGCAAGGACGAGGACAAGAAGCAGACCAAGAGCGGCATCCACCTGCCCGACAAGATCGAGATCCCGACCCTGACCGGGCGCGTCGTCGCGGTCTCGCTCGAGGTCGAAGACGACGAGCACGTCCCGATCCAGCAGTACGACAAGGTCTTGTTCTCGCCTCAGGGCGCGGTGCCCGTGGACTTCGAAGGCGACAATCGGCTATTCGTCGTGCCCGTTGAAAACATCGTCGCGGTCTTCCGCAAGGCAAAGTGAGCCGAGGCACTTGGCCACAAAAAGTCACAAAGAGGACCAAAAACCGTGCCGATCGCTTGCGCCCGACTCGATTGATTTCAAACCACTATCCTTTTGTGCTTCTCGTACTTTGTTGTGGCTAAGGGACCGCCCGTGAGCGACGCCATTCAGATCCAGCCGGTCAAGCCTTTTGACCTGACGCTGTCCCCCCCGGGCAGCAAGAGCCTGACCAACCGCGCACTGCTCATCGCTGCGCTGGCCGAGGGCCGGACGACGCTCGATGGTGTCCTGTTTGCCGACGATACGCGGCGCATGCTCGATGCCCTGCAGACGCTGGGCTTCGAGCTCGATATCGACGAGGCGGCCAAGCGCGTCGCCGTCGATGGCCGAGCCGGCAGCATCCCCAGCGACCACGCCGAGTTGCACCTCGGCAACGCCGGCACCGCGATGCGATTCCTCACCGCCGCGCTCTGCCTCGGCCACGGGACGTACAGCCTCGACGGCATCGAGCGCATGCGCGAACGGCCGATCGGCGAACTCGTCGAGCCGCTGCGACAACTCGGCGCCCAGATCGAATACCTCGGACAAGACGGCTATCCGCCGCTCAAGATCAGCGACAGCGCGTACTTCGAGGGCGGCTTCGTGACGCTCAAGCCGACGCTCAGCTCGCAATTCATCAGCGCGTTGTTGATCGCCGGACCTTGCACGCCGCGCGGCGTGACGCTGACCTTCGACGGGCCGATCACGTCGCTGCCCTACATCAAGATGACGCTCCGGCTGATGAAGCACTTCGGCGTGACCTACGAGTGGGGCGGGCCGAAGAAAAACGCCGTCCGCGTCACCGCCAACGCATACCGAGCCCGCGATTACACGATCGAGCCGGACGCCAGCAACGCGTCCTACTTCCTCGCCGCCGCCGCCGCGGTGCCCGGCTCGCGATGCACGATCGAGCACCTCGGCGGCGAATCCGTTCAGGGCGACGCCGAGTTCTGCAGCATCCTCGGGCTCATGGGCTGCGGCGTCGATCAGCGCACGCACCAAACGACCGTCGCCGCACCCGCCAACGGCCGGCTCAAGGGCGTCGACGTCAAGCTCAATCAGATGCCCGACATGGCGCAGACACTCGCCGCCCTGGCCATCCTCGCCGACGGGCCGACGACCATCCGCAAGGTCGGCAACCTGCGCGTCAAAGAAACCGATCGCATGGAAGCGATCCGCGTCGAACTGACCAAACTCGGCGCGACCGTCGAACTCCGCGGCGACGACATCCACATCAAACCGCCGCCCAAAGCCACCGACGGGCCGGGTAATGCCATCACACCCGCCAGCGTCGATACCTACGACGATCACCGCATGGCCATGGCGTTCAGCGTCATCGGCCTCGCCGCCCCGCCCGGCACCGTGACGATCAACGATCCCGACTGCGTCAACAAGACCTACCCTAACTACTGGGAAGACCTGCAAAAAATTCAACTCGCCGAGACCGCCTCGGCACAATAAGTATCTGACCCAAGGCCTGCTTTGCCCCACGACCCGACCATCACGCTATCGCTGTCCCACCGCGTCCGCTTCACGCGCAACGCCTTCGCGACAGGCAACCCGACCCTCGCCGATGCATTCGAAGTCGACGGGCAATCCGCGCAGAAAGTCCTCGTCGCCGTCGACCAGGGGATCGTCGAAGCCATACCCGATCTCCAGAATCAGATCGAACGCTACTTCGCCCACAACGCCCAGTCGCTCCCGAAACTCGTCGCCTTCCGTGTCGTCGCAGGCGGGGAGCAATCGAAGAACGATCTGTCGAATCTCGAGACTTTCCTCGGCGAGATCGATAAGCATCACATCGACCGCCACAGCTACATCCTCGTCATCGGCGGCGGGGCCGTGCTCGACATGGTCGGCTTCGCGGCCGCGGTCGCCCACCGCGGCATCCGACTCGTCCGCATGCCCACCACAACGCTCGCGCAGGCCGACTCCGGCGTCGGCGTGAAAAACGGCGTCAACATGTTCGGCAAGAAGAACTTCATCGGCGCCTTCGCCGTGCCCTGGGCCGTGGTCAACGACCTCACCCTGCTCGACACGCTCGACGACCGCGAGTGGCGCAGCGGCCTGAGCGAAGCGGTCAAGGTCGGCCTACTCAAAGACGCCGGGCTCTATCGCCTCATCAGCAAGCGCGCCGACACCCTGGGCCGACGCGATCGCGCCCTCGCCGACGACGTCATCCAGCGCTCCGCTCACCTGCACCTCGACCACATCGCCCACGGCGGCGACCCGTTCGAGATGACCACCGCAAGGCCGCTCGACTTCGGCCACTGGTCCGGCCACAAACTCGAACAACTCACCGACTTCGCCATCAAACACGGCGAAGGCGTCGCCATGGGCCTTGCACT
>JBMYUK010000143.1:0-6768 GCA_049605275.1 Phycisphaeraceae bacterium | reverse complement strand
ACAGCGAGGAGGCACTCGAATCGGCACAGGGTGGTTGGGAACGGCTGTATAACGCGGTACGGCTCACCCGGCAGATGATGAACAGCGCCCCCGAAGGCGACGACGGCAACGGTTTTAACGAGCGCATCGAACAGGCCCGCACGGGCTTTCAGGCGGTGATGGATGACGACTTCAACGCGCCGAAGGCCCTGGGAATCTTGTGCGGGCGCCGGCGGCCGGGGGAGCCGCTTCGCAGCGCCGCCCGCGGGGTGGCTGGGGAGGGGGGATGGGGTTCTTGCTCTGCATTCACACCCCATGCAACAACGAAGTAGGCGGAGAGAATCAAGAAAAACAGCGGTTTTCGTGCCATCGTGTATTACCTTCTCGCTAAGGCGCATCTCTCTACCATCGTATATAGCGATTGAAACAGGGGCTATGGACGCAGGGATTCGCGATGACATACGGGTAATTCCATATGAGCTGTTTTGGGACAAGTGGAGCAGACATTCCTGTCCGCCGCCGGCCGAAGTTCAAAACCGCTTTGGTTTTACTGCATGCCGCTTTGCTACAACTAGCCTGCAGTGAGGAGCCGAAAGATCGAGTTGAAGAGCAGCCGGTGACACAACACTGTGATGAGCAAGACTTAAGGTCAGTTCCGCTAAAAAATGCGAAAGAGCCTCAAGCGAGCCCGCTGTCGAGGGTGCAAGAATCACGTGAGCTGTTAACCCATCAAGACCTGCGTTGCTTTACGGACCGGTTGGTTTTCCCTGCGTTTACCGAGTCAGATGATGCTTCGACGAGGCTACGCGCGGAGCAGGATTTCGAGATGATTCTCGTGCCAGGGGATTTAGAGAAAGGAATCAGTCCTTTTTACCTCTCGAAGACCGAGGTGCGCGGTGCGATGTTTTGGCCTTGGGCTTTTGGCCATGGGATGGGCTGGAACACCGGCGATGTTGCACGCAAGCTCGGCTTCTATCCTTCTGAAATACCAGTGATGGATTGGAGTGGCATGCAGATCATCGCCGACACGGAGCAGCAACCCGCGATAGCAATGAGCCGGAAAGTTGCGGAGCAGTATTGCAAAACGCTAAGTGAATTGACTGGCCGCAGCTATCGATTGCCAACGCTCGAAGAATGGGAGCACGCGCTTGCGTTAGGTGGGGGAGTGCCCTCGGATCAAAAAGCCTTAACCCAGATTGCTCACCTTAATGTACCGGAAAATATCCTCAACGAGCCTCCGTTTATGACACGACCGGCCGCTGTAGGCAGCAAAACCGCCAATCGGTTGGGGCTGTACGATTTGTTGGGTAACGCGGCCGAGTGGGTAACTGGCACGGGCGAACGACGGGTCGTGAAGGGCGGACACTTTCAACTTGAGCCTGAGCAACTAACCGACGGCTGGGAGGCGACAGAAGATCTGGAGGTCTGGAACGAGACGTACCCGCAACGCCCGCCGAACAGATCCTGGTATCGCGATTTCTACTTCACCGGCATCCGCCTTGCCTGTGACGTGGATCAGGCCCCGATTCCTGCGTCTGACGCCGTGGACGCCCCCGAAACCCATGCCCCGTAACGCCGCTTTTGATTTCACGTCCTTCCACCGACCGTCTATACTTTGATGCTCAACTGCCCGGCTTGGACCGGGTTGTTTTTTCGCTTTTGGAACCTCAGAACCCGTTTGAGAACGCGCGATGAAAAAGTTTTTGGTTGGTGCTGTGATCGTGGTGGCCCTGCTCGCGGGGGTCGGCGGGCTCGCGCTCGGCGGCTTCGCCATGAAGACCGTCTTCGAGAATCAGACCGTCGACACCGTCACCACCGAGCTGGAAACCGACGTCACGGAAGTCGCCGGCTACACGCCCGGCGAGCCCGACACCGTCGCGCTTCTGAAAAACGAACTGGCCGGCGGCAACACCAAGCTTGTCTGGGAGACCGGCAAGGTTCAGGCCGGCTCGCGCAAGGACTTCGACGGCACGTGGACCAGCCTCGGCGGCGCGGTCGTTTACGACGCCGAGGCCAAGGCCCTCAAAGCCCTCGAGGTCGCCATCCTCATCGAGAGCTTCAACGGCTACGGCAGCACGACCGAGCGCGCGCCCGGGGGCCTGGTCAATACCGTGCTCGGCAAGGGCGTCGCTCCGCCCAGCGGCTACGACCCCTGGTTCAACTGGGTCGATTACCCCGAGGCCGTCTTTACCTCCTCCGCGTTCGTGAAGCGCACCGACGACACCGAGGCCGGCCACCCCAATGCCCCCGAGGGCTGGACCCACCTCATCGAAGGCACGTTCGAGCTCAACGGCACCACCGGCGAACTCGCCATCCCCGCGATCGTGACCTTCGACGGCGCGGCCGTCACCATCGACGCCCGCTTCACCGTCAGCCGAGAGGCCTACGGCGTGGTCCCAGTCAATCCCCTGCCCCTCACCGAAGTCGACGACCTCATCGAGATCACCGCCGTCGTCAACGCCAAGCCCGACTCCGGCCTGGTGATCGACGGGCTGGCCGCGCTCATCGGCGAACAGGGCACGCTCATCGGCGCCCAGCAGCAGACCATCGCCGACCTGCAGAAGCAGATCGCGATCATGAGCGAAACCCTCGCGTCGCTCGATCGCAAGATCGCCAGCGGCGCCGCGGCCGCTAAGCCGCAGATCGACCTCGCCAGCCTGCCCAAGTCCATCACCGACCAGATCGCCTATCCCGGCAAGGACCCGATCGCCTTCGAGATGATCCTCGTGCCCGGCGAAGGCGATATCGCCCCCTTCTACATGGGCAAGCACGAAGTGACCTGGGAGATGTTTTACGACTGGGCCTACGGCGCCGACATCGACGCCAACCAATACGCCCAGCTCCAAGCCAAGAACCTCCGACCCAGCCCGCTCTACGAGGATTGCAACCAGCTCAAGCTCGGCCTCGGCAAGCGACCGGCCCTCAGCATGAGCCGGACCACCGCCGAGGGCTTTGCCAAGTGGGTCAGCGAACAGACCGGCCGAAGCTACCGTGTCCCCACGGACGCTGAGTGGATGCACGCGCTCAAACTCGGCGGCGGCGTGCCGGACACGAAGGAAGAACTCTTCGCCCAGGCCTGCCTGATCGATAACGCCGAGATCCAGTTCGACCCGCCGTTCCTCGAACTCACCGATGTCGTCGGCACGAAGAAGCCCAACAAGCTCGGCATCCACGACATGCTCGGCAACGCCGCGGAGTGGGTCGTCGACACCGCCGCCGACCGCGTCGTCCGAGGCGGCCACTTCATGCTCGACGCCAGCGAACTCACCGCCGCGTGGAAAGCCGTCGAAAACCAGGACGTCTGGAACGAAACCTACCCGCAGTTGCCGGTTAGCAAGTTCTGGTATCGCGACCACTACTACCAGGGCTTCCGCTTGGTGGCGGACATTCAGTGAGTTGTGAGTAGGCAGTAGGGAGTTGGCTAGCCTGCTTCACCACGGTCAAGCGAGCGGATGAGGCCATTCATCATCTTGCCGGTTTCTTGCAGTAGGTCCCAATCCTTCTGGCATTCTTGTTTCGTGGCCATTTTCAAACGACCCGCAATAATCAGTTGCGTTTCGACTTCCTTGAGTGAGCCGTTGGCGATATCAAGATGGTGAGTGTACTGCGCTCTTCTACGCCGCCCATAACCCTCGGCGATGTTTGAGGGAGCAGAAACAGCAGCTCGCCTGATTTGGCTCGTCAAGCCAAACCGTTCGTCCGATGGGAACTACGCACTGATCCTGTATATTTCTTCGACAAGCTCCACGGATCGCTGCCAAACGTGAAGGTCGCGATAGCTGCGTATCCCGGAATCGTTCTCCGCTTCGCTCATACCTACTCCCGACTGCCTACTCACTACTCACAATATTTCCAACACCTCGAAGTGCTTCACTCCGCGCGGGAGGTCGGCCTTGACCGTTTCGCCGACGCGCGACTTCATCAGCGCAGCGCCGAGGGGGCTCGAGGCGGTGACTTCGATTTCGTCGGCGTCGAAGTTGCCCGAGGCTTCGCCAACGAGCTTGTAGAGGTCTTCGGTGTCGTCGTCGGTGTCGCGGAGCTTGACGACCGAGCCGAGGAACACCATGTCGTCGGGCTTCTCGACGTCGTCGGCGACCTGAGCGCTGGCGAGGCGGGCTTCGAGTCGTTTAATCTCCGCTTCTTCCAGGCCCTGGTCGTCGCGGGCGGCGTGGTAGTCGGCGTTTTCTTTGAGGTCGCCCTGCTCGCGGGCCTCGTTGATGCGCTGGGCGAGGACCGTGCGGTTGGCGATGAGCGCGTCGAGCTTGGCCTGGAGCGCGTCTTTTTCTTCCTGTGTGATGAATTCCATGGCAATGTTCCCCTGGCCGAGGTCCGGCCGAAACGAAGGACGCCACGCGTGGCGTGGCGGGTGGACGAGTCGATAAGCTGTTTATCAGCGGCGAAGCATTGTAGCACAATCGATTCGGCGTTTAGCCGTTTGCAGGTCCGCGCCGGCGCACGGGCACGATGCGCTCGCCGATCGACCACAGCGCGAGCGCCGACCAGCCCATCGCCGCGGTCAACGCGACGGCCAGCGTGTGCTTATCCCACGGATCGATCAGGCCGCCGGTCGGTCGGGTCAATTCCCAGAGCGCCTGGATCGGGCTGACGCGCATCGCCCACCCCTCGCCGCCCGTAGCAAACGATAGCCAGATGAAGACCGGCTCGGCGAACACCAGCGCGACGCACAGCGCCATGCCGACGAGCCGCGCCCCCCCGCCGGGCCAGAGCCGCGCGCCCGCCACGATCAACGCCGACAGCAGCGACCACGACACCACCGCCGCGTCCAGCCAGACCCCACGCACCAGCGGCCAACCCGCCAGCAGGTACAGCGACCAGATCACCGCCTGGTACACCCCGATCATCGCCAGCCAATCCAGAAATACCTGCAGCGCCCCGCGGCCCGGCTCGCTGCGCGGCACCGCTTCGCTCAGTCGAAACGCCGGCCAAACCAGCATCAACCCGAAGCTCCCCGCGAAAAGCATCCAACGCACACGCGGCACCGACGTCTCGCTCAGCCACGCCGCGCCCCACGCCCCCAGCAACCAGAAGCACCACACGACGATCACAAACCGCAGGCTCCCCGCGTCGGCCTGTCGCACCCGCTGGCCGGTCGCCGGGTCGTGCGCCGCTTCGATCGCCTGGTCCGCGGCCAGATGCTCGGCGGCGACCGCGTCGTCCGAAGCCGGATCGATCCCGCTAGGCTCTGGCACCTCGGACGAACGGTCGGCCGGCGTCTCGGGCTCGGCTGGCAAAGATGCTTCGGGGTCAATCGCCATGGCCTCATGCTAGCAAAGCGCATCAGCGCTTCGGCGGTCGAAGCGGGCGATCCGCGTCGCCGCTTATTGTTTTTTGATGTGATCGCAAGGCAAAGCGGCTTTCATGGGTTAGGCTTAAACACCGATCCGTCACCGCGAGAGCCCCTTTGCCAGCAGCGTTGTTTCGAAGCCTCCGATTTATTGTCACGTTGCCAGCGATCGCGGCGGCGTTGTCGTGTGTGCTCGTGGAGCGGGCGATCGCGCAGCCTGTGCTGACCGATGAAAACGTCCTGGTCGTTTACAACAGCGCGGTCGACGGCGAGGCCGGCGGCGGCGGGCAGGCGATCTTCGACTTCTACCGCGGGCTCTTTCAGCGCGACGGCGTCCTCGGCCTCGACCTCGACGACCCCGATCTCCTGCCCGGCAACATCGCGTACGCCGACTTCATCGCCCGCATCCGAAACCCCATCCGAGCGCATCTGGTCGACAACGATCTGACCGAGCAGGTGCTCGTCATCACGCTCACCCGCGGCATCCCGACGCGCATCGCCGACGTTTCCGAGGGCGCGGTCGGTCGGCTGTCGTCGAGCCTGCTTGGAGATCGGCCGAACGACGCGTCCGATGCCTTCAACGCGGACAACGCGACCTTCGCCTCGGTCGACAGCGAACTCGCGCTGCTGTTCCAGGACCTCGAAGCCGGCGAGAACGGCGGGGCCTTCGATTCCCCGGCCGACAACTACATCCGAAACCCCTTCTTCGATTCGAACGAGTCGATCGCCGCCTCGGATCGCAGCACCGTCCAGACCGCTCGCCGGTTCGCGACCTCCGGCTCGCACCAAGTGCTGCGCGCGATCCGCGGCAACCTGCAGACGCCCAACGATACCCGCCCGCTCTTCTTGACCTGCCGGCTCGACGGCGACAGCGTGCAGGACGTGATCTTCCTGATCTCCCGAGCGCAAAATATTTACATCGATCCGGCGACGGACGCGTTTATCATCGACGAGTTCGACCCCGGCGCCGGCGGGCCGGACGTCTCCGGGCAGGAACTCGACGCCGGGGGCCTGAGCGCGACGGTCCGGTCGATCGACGCGGGCGGCGACTTCGATCAGCTCGCCGGCGACCTCGGCAACGCGGGCTTTGCGCAGGTCCGTTTCGACGAGGGCGCGGATTTTCTCATCGGCGACAACGGATCGATCGCCGACCCAAGCCGCTCGCCCGTCGCCGGCCCGATCGCCGCCGTCTTCACCCTCGGCGGCAACGCGTCGACCCAGAACCAAAACGGCTATCTCAACACCTACATCGACAACGCGACCGGGCAGACCCAATTCGTCCGCGGCGCGTACTTCTCCAGCGTCGAGAGCTACAACGCACGGGCCTTCGGCGGCTTGCCGCAGTTCAGCGATCAGGGCTCGGTCGCCGAGTTCATCGCGGCCGGCGGAACCTTCGGCGTCGGGACCGTCTTCGAGCCCTTGACCCTCGGCGTCAACGAGGTCGATATCCTCGTCGACCGACACCTCTTCGAGGACATGACGTT
>JBMYUK010000142.1:0-6773 GCA_049605275.1 Phycisphaeraceae bacterium | reverse complement strand
ATGATCGTCAGGCGCCACAGCCCGCCGCGGTGTGTTTCGACCCACCGCTCGTGCGCCGTGTCGCCGGGGTGAGGCTCGACAAGGCGGTCGAGGTTGTAGATGACAAGCGTCGCGAAGAAGACCACCGCGACCACCGCATCGACGCGAGCGGGCAAGCCGTAGAGCGTATAGGTCGCCGCGGTGAGGGCCGCGCCGCACAGCGCGACGTACAGGTTACCGAACACGACCCAATTCACCGCCGTACCATAGCAACGCGCCGCGATCGAACGATCGCACGGTTTTTAGTCGCCTTCAGGGTCCAACACATGAAACAATTCCTTCTGGCCGCGGTCTTGCTCGCCGCTCCGCTTTTCGCATCGCGTGTATTGGCAGAGGGGCACAGCGTTGAAAACGGCGAGCAAGCCGTCGAGCATGCCGCGCCCGATGGCACCGATTGGTCGATCACCAAGCACGAGGTCGAGATCGCCGGCGAGCCCGTCGCCTATACCGCCACGGCCGGTACGATCCAACTCAAAGACAAAGCCGATAAGCCCAAGGCGAGCGTCTTCTTCATCGCCTACACCGCGGGCGAGCATGCGAAACCACAAGACCGGCCGGTGATGTTTTGCTTCAACGGCGGGCCGGGCTCGTCGAGCGTTTGGCTGCACATGGGCTGCTTCGGGCCGAGACGCGTGGCGATGGACGAGATCGGCCACGCCGTCGGCCCGCCCTATGCGCTGACCGACAACGCCATGAGCCTGCTCGACACCACCGACCTCGTCTTCATCGACCCCGTCTCCACCGGCTTCTCCCGCGTCGAAGAAGGCACGAACACCAGCGAGTACCACAGCGTCACCGGCGACATCAACTCCGTCGCCGAGTTCATCCGACTCTGGATCACGAAGAACGACCGGTGGCTGAGCCCCAAGTATCTAGCAGGCGAGTCCTACGGCACGACACGCGCCGCCGGCGTCGCCAACCGATTGCAGTCCCGCGGCGTCGACCTCAACGGCATCGTCCTCGTCTCGGCGGTGCTCAGCTTCCAGACCCTCCGTTTCGACGAAGGCAACGACCTGCCGTATCAACTCTACCTGCCGACGTACACCGCGCTCGCCCGCTATCACAAGCAACTCGACGGCACGCTCGCGAAAAGAGAGTTGTCCGATTTACTCGACGAGGTCGAGGCGTGGTCGCGCACCGTCTACGGCCCCGCGCTGATGCAAGGCGCCGACCTGCCCGAACAGCAACGCCAAGCGATCGCGAGCCAACTCGCCGTCTACACCGCGTTGCCGAAGCAACTCATCCTCGACTCGGACCTGCGCATCCCGCAGTGGCGCTTCGGCGACAACCTTCTCGCCGGCGAGCACAAAGTCATCGGCCGGTTCGACGGCCGGATCATCGGCCCGGACCTCGATAAGACCAGCGACCGCAGCGGCGCGAGCGACCCGAGCTACGCGCGCGTGGCCGGCGGCTTCACCGCGACGTTCAACGATTACGTCCGCGGCGAACTCGGCTACGAGACCGATATGGATTACGGCATCCTCGTTGGTGTGCGATGGAACTACGACCGGGCGAAGAGCAACTATCTCAACGTCGCCGGCGATCTGCGCAAGGCCATGGCCGAGAACCCGCGTCTGCGTGTCTACGTCGCGGCCGGGTACTACGACCTCGCGACGCCGTATCACGCCGCCGAGTACACCTTCAACCACAGCATCACCCACCCGCATGCTCGCAAGCGCGTGACCTTCGGCTACTACGAATCGGGTCACATGCTCTTCACGCACGCACCCTCGCTCGAGCAATTCCGGGCTGAGCTCGTCGATTTTTTCGCTGAAAAAGACCACTGAGGCCACAATAAGCGACTTATGAAACTTCCTCGCAAAGCGGGGTTCCGATTGTGCCGATAAAGTGGGTATCACCGCGAGCGAGCCGCTCGCGTCGAACACGACGGAGCCGACCGATGATGCGATTTCTTCGACGACGACTGAACGCCGACACGCTCACCTGGGAATATCTCGACGGCGAGATCACGCCGTCGCGGGCACAGGTGCTGTCGAACATGCTGCTCGAGAAAGCCGAGGCTCGGCAGCGTTTCGTCGAGGCCGCGGTGATGCACGGCATGCTCTTTGATTACTTCAAGAAGCAGGCCGAAATGAAACAGGACGAGCACGACGCCGATGGCATGCCTAAGCGTCGCAAGCCCGGCCGAACCTCCGCCGCCTGAGCGGTTCAACACGGGCCCGCCCGGACGCCGCCGGCTGATAGGCTGGTGCTCGACCACGACGGGGCCGACCGTTGAACGACCACACACACAACACGGATCGACGAGCAGTCCAATCGGATATCGACGCCAAGCCCGGGCTCTGGGCGAGGCCCGGCTTTTTGGCCGGCGCCGTCGTCGCGGCGGTGGTGTACGGATCGCTGTTGCCGTTTGATTTCGAGTGGGCCACCCCGGTCCGTGCGAACGGCGGCGCGCTCGGCGCGCTGCTCGCTGCGCTCGGTTCGCCGACTTGGGTCGCCGGCGACCGCGGCACCTCGCCGCTGGGGATGTCGTACGCGATGAGCGACCTGCTCATGAACGTGTTGCTGTATCTGCCGCTCGGTGTCACGCTGCGGATGGCGATTCGAGCGAGCGTGAAGTCTTGGCCGATCGAAGTGTTCGGCACGATGGCGATCGCCTTTGCGCTGTCGTGGTGCGTCGAGTCGCTGCAGGGTTTGATGCCGAGCCGGGTCGCGTCGCTGAACGATGTCGCGCTGAACACCGCCTCGGCATTACTCGCCGCGCTGCTCGGTCTGTGGTTTTGGACCGTGTACAAGCGGCTCGCCTTCGGCTGCTACTGCAAACTCATCGGCCTGTTCGATCGCCTGCGAGCCGCGGGCGAGCGCCCCGGCGTGGTCATGGCCATCGCAGCAATCAACGCGTTGGTCATCGGGTTGTGGTTTCTCGGCGAGGTGCGCCGCTCGTTTACCCCGGACGACGCCGGCGCGGTGCTGCCCTTCGAGCGATTGTTTGCGCTGCCGTACGACCTGGGCGCGGTGCTGATGGGCCGCGCGATGCTGGCCTACGCGGTCATCGGCTGCCTGCTCTTGCTGTTGACTTACACGGGGACGCGGCGCGTCGCGATGCGCTGGGTCGTGCTGGGCGTGGTGCTGCTGGCCTTCGCCGCCGAACTGTCGCGGGCCCTGACGCAAGGCACGATGCCCGATGTCACCGGTCCGCTTCTCGCCCTCGCCGCCGGCGCGATCATGACCGTCACGGTGTACACGTTCTCGCTCGCGGTTCGGCGCTCCAACCGCCGGCATCTCGACCTCGACTACGACGGGCCCGACCGCCGCCGTCGGCCGCACGACTACGCCTAAGCGCTACTCGCCGATGACCCGCTTGCGTCGCAGGATGTGGTGATAGTGCTGCGCGAAGCGGTGCGCCTCGTCACGCGCCGCCTGCACCATCTTCAGGCCGAGGTTGGTTCGGCTCAGTCGGATCGGCTCGCGCTTCGCTTGCACGTAAATCAATTCTTCCTTCTTCGCCAGCGAGATGACCATCGGCGGCTTGACGTCCAATTCCTCGAACGCCTCCTGCGCCGCGTGCAACTGCCCGAGTCCGCCGTCTATCACGATCACGTCCGGGTACAACTCGTTGCCCGCGCCCGCGTCCCGATAGCGCCGCGACACGACCTCGCGGATGCTCGCGTAGTCGTCGTTGATCCGGCCCGTCGGGCTGTTCGCCGCAACCGACTTGATCTTGTATCGGCGGTATTCGTTTTTCAACGGCCGACCGTCCACGAAGCATACCTTGCTGCCCACGGTTTCGTTGCCTTGCAAATGCGCGATGTCGATGCACTCGATGCAGCGGATGGGCTTATCGAGCCCGAGCGTTTTGCGAAGCGATTCCAGGCCCTTCTTCGGGTCCTGGTAATAGCTTTCCGCCTCGGGTTGCCAGTTGTCTTTCGTGCTGCCGCGTTCGTCGAGTTTCTCGATCGCTTTGATCTGATCGCGTAGCACCGCGGCTTTTTCGTAAGCCATCGCCTCGCTCGCCGACTGCATCTCTTGATTCAGTTCGCGCAGCAGCACGCTTCGTTTCGAGTCGAGGAAGCGGATGAAGCGTTGGATGTCGGCTCGGTAGTCGTCGGCATCGATCTTCGCGCCGCACGGGGCCGAGCACTGCTTGATCGGATAGAGCAGGCAGGGTCGAAACGATCTGTTCTTCGGATCGCCGTCGACGATATCGAGCGAGCAGGTGCGGAATTTGAAGATGCGTTGGAGCAGCTGCAACGCTTCGCGCAGGGCGTAGACCCCGGTGAAGGGGCCGTAGACTTTGGCACCCTTGTACTCCGGCGCGTTGGGGTCGCGGGTGATGAAGACGCCGGGGAAGTCGTCTCTGACGGTGATGACGAGGTAGGGGAAGGTTTTGTCGTCGATGAGCCGGGCGTTGAACCGCGGATGGATGTCTTTGATCAGGCGGTTTTCGGTGAGGAGCGCTTCCCACTCGGTTTCGCATTCGATGATTTCGAAGTCGTCGATGAGGTCGAGCATCGGCCGCTTCTTCGGCCCGAGCCCGCCGGCTGATGCGGCCGAGGGGATGAAGTAGCTGCTCACGCGATCGGGTAGCTTCGACGCCTTGCCGACGTAGATCACCACGCCCTTGGCGTCTTTCATGAGATAAACGCCCGGCACCTTGGGCAGCGCGCGGGCTCGTTTGAGCAGGTCGTCCAGCTTCTCTCGGTCGGCGGGCATCGCGTGATTGTAGGTCGGTCCGCGGTCTGCGATGATGTGTCGATGGCCCAAACGCTGCGCGATCAACTCTGTAACGAAGTGCTGCACGCCCGTCAGCGCGTCTACGCGGTGCGCGAGCCGACGCCGCTCGAACGCATCGACCTGGGCAACGCCGCCGAAGTCTGGGTCAAGCGAGAGGACATCCCGCCGATCCATGCTTATAAGTGGCGCGGGGCCTACAACAAGATGGCGACGCTATCGCCCGAGGAAAGAAGTCGCGGCGTCGTGTGCGCCTCGGCCGGTAATCATGCACAGGGCGTCGCGATCGCCGCGGAAAAACTCGGTTGCCACGCGACGATCTTTATGCCGCGCCCCACGCCGCTGATGAAACGCAAAGCCGTCGAACTGCACGGCGGTACGCACGTCGCGATCGAACTGATCGGCGACACGTATGACGAGGCCTCGGACGCGGCCAAGCGATTCGCCGCGGAGCACGACGCCGCGTTTGTGCACCCCTACGACGACCTCGCGACGATGGGCGGTCAGGGGACGATCGCGGATGAAGTCATCCTTGAGAATGTCGGGCGCTTCGATGCGGTGTACCTGCAGATCGGCGGCGGGGGGATGGCCGCGGCGGTGGGGGCCTGGTTGAAGAAGTTCATGCCGGAGATCCGCGTCGTCGGCGTTGAAGGCGAAGGACAGGCTTCGATGCAGGCCGCGATCGAGCACGGCGGGCCCACGACACTCGATCACCTCGACATCTTCTGCGACGGCACGGCCGTGCGTCGGGCCGGCGATCTGACCTACGCGCTTTGCAAAGAGATCGTCGACGAGTTCATCACCGTGAGTAACGAAGAGGTCTGCAACGCGATCCGCCTGTTCTGGGAGGCGCGTCGTCGGATCGTCGAGCCGGCGGGCGCGATGGGGCTGGCGGGCATGTTGCAGCATCGCGATCGATTGGCGGACAAGCGCGTGCTCGGCGTGATGTGCGGCGCGAATATGGACTTCGCGCAGCTCGCCGTCATCGCGGCCGAGGCGGGCATCGGGGGGCAGACGCGTCGCCACATCCGCTTCGAGATCGGCGAGCGGCCGGGCACGATGCTCGAACTCATCCGCAACGCGCTGTCGGGCTGCAACATCGTGGATTTTCAATACGGCAAGACCAACGACGACCTCGCGCACCCGGTGATCGGCTTCGACGCGCCGCCCGAGGCGATCGCCCGTGTCCACGAACACTGTCAGCGAGCCGGCATCGCGTACCAGGACATCACTGCGCACGAAGACGTGGACTTTCGCATCGTCAACTACGACCCGAAGCGCTTCCGTCTGCCGCTGATGATCCGATACGAGTTTCCCGAGCGGGCAGGGGCGTTGCACGAGTTTCTCGAACGCATCGAAGGGCTCGCGAACCTCTGTTATTTCAACTACGTCTACACGGGCGAGCGGATCGGCCGTGCGCTGGTCGGGCTGGAGTTTGAGACGCCCGCCGACCGCGCGGCGATGCTTGACAAGCTGCGCACCGATCCGGCGCTTCGACACAGCCACCGCGAGCTGTCGCCCGAGGCGCTGTCGCGGATGCTGTGACGATTTTGACAGGAGACGCCGCCATGACCCTGGGGCTGTATTACGACGAACGCTTCCTCGATCACGACACCGGCCGCGGCCACCCCGAGCGCCCCGACCGCCTCCGAGCCGTCGTGAAGCACCTCAAAGAAACCGAGCGTTGGGCCAAGCTCGAGCATCCGGCGTTCGAACCCGCGACGCGTAAGCAGATCGAGCGCGTTCACCTGCCCGCTTACATCGACCGGCTTGAGAAAGCCTGCGCAGAGGGCAAATCCTTCATCGACGCAGCCGACTCGGCGATCAGCGAAGAGAGCGCCGCGATCGCTTACCTGATGGCCGGCGCCGCGATCGACGCCGTGGACAAAGTCGCGACAGGCAAGCTCGACCGAGCGTTCGTACTCGGACGTCCGCCGGGGCATCACGCCGAGCGCGATCGATCGATGGGCTTTTGCCTCTTCGGTAATATCGCGGTGGCCGCCGAGCACTGGATCGCCAAGCACAAGGCCAAGCGCGTCGCC
>JBMYUK010000141.1:2440-6781 GCA_049605275.1 Phycisphaeraceae bacterium | reverse complement strand
CTGGAAAGGCCCATAGCGCACGCGGTCGTCGTATTGCTTGTCTGCCTGATAAACCATTGGGTCAAAGTCCGGATTGGGCTTGGGCAGCCTGGCCTTTACGCGCTTGAAATAGCTGAACATCTCATCAAAGAGTTGCTTGTGCTCGTCGACGTGGGATAAGGCGATGTTGTGGACCTCGCCGGGGTCTTTCGCGAGGTCGAACATCATCGGTAGGTCAGGGCGTTCGTAAAAATGGATGACTTTTTTTGTGCCGCTGATGACGGCCGAGTGCGGCATGGTCGTGCGGTAGTGCGGGTAGTGGAAGTAGAGCCTGCGATTCTTAAAGGCATCATCGACTCGATCGCCCGCCAGGTAGCCCGCGAGGCTCACGCCGTCGATGTCTTTCAGTTCGGCGGGGTCGCCGCCCGCCCAGTCGACAAATGTTGGCAGGAAATCGTAGTTGACGACGTTCGCATCGAAGACCGAGCCCGCCGCGATGCTCGGCCCTTTCGCGATCATGGGCACACGGACGCCGCCTTGCCAGACCCACCACTTGTGCGCGTGCAGCGGCTGCGTCAGCCCCGGGAGAAACGAGTGGCGGTAGCCGTTGTCGGAGACGAGGAGAACATAGGTGTTGTCCTCAATCCCGAGTTGTTTGATCTTGTCCAGCACGACACCGATCTGGCTGTCGAGGTCTTCGCCCATGCCCAGCCAGACCGCGGGGTCGGACTTGCGATGCACGGTGTCGGCCGTCACGCCCTTGGCCCGGTAGTAGGCCCGGACCTCGGGGTGTTGGATGTATTTCTCGCGCGTCTTGGGTCGGCACTCCCGGCCCTCGTGCATCGCGTAGTGCGAGACCTGCAGGTAAAACGGCTTACCCTTCTCAACTTGATCTTCCATGAAAGAGACCGCCCGCTTGGTCAGGCTGAACATCAGTTTCGGGTCGGTGAGGTCGTCGGGAAGGCGTTTGGCACCGGTGATGGTGTTGCCGGGAGTGTTGGTCGTGTCGCCGTCGTGGACCGCGTATCCTTCGCCGCCGGGGTCGCCGCGCATGTGCCACTTGCCGATGTGGGCGCTGACGTAGCCGAGGGGCCCGAGCGCTTCGGGGATCGTCACCGCATTGGGATCGAGTGTCATGTCGGACACGCAGCCGATCAGTGGGAAGCCCCTGAACGACTTGGCGTCATAGTAATCCTGCCCCTTGTCGTTCATGAAAACGGTGAAGCCGTTGCGCGGCGAGGATTGGCCGGTCTGAATGCAGACGCGCGCGGGCGAACATTGCGGCGAGCCGTAGGCGTGGGTGAACTTCATCCCTTCGCGGGCCAATCGCTCGACGTTGGGCATCTGCAGCACGGGCATGCGCGAGTTGGGTAGACGATCATCCATCGCCACCGGCGTGCCGTTCCACGCCCAGTCGTCGATGTACAGGAGCACGATATTGGGTTTCTCCGCGGCAATCGACGCCGCCGAGTAAAACAGACAGAGCAGAAGGCCGGCAAGCATGGATGGTTTGTGCGGTCGTTGTCGATCGGGTTTTTGCATCGCCGAGTCTCCTATTTAATGCGGCCTTGATCGCCGGTTGCGAGCCAACTCGTTCAGCGCGCCGGCATGCGCTGGGTTGGCTCGATCTGGCCTGCGATCAGCCGCCCGATCGTGCCGGTCAGCCAGAGGTAGTGATCGGTGGGAAGGTCGCGACGATAAGTCAGGAACCGCTCGCCGTTGGCCCCGTTCACCGGCGGGTCGTTGGTCACTTTGAAGATCGCGGTCCCTTCGTCGACCTCATCGAACATGGCGACGTAGAGCATCTCGGCCCCGGCTTGTTTCGCCGCAACCGCCTGCGACCAAAGGAACGCGCCACCGAGGCGCGGGATCGCGTCGTACGCGGGCAGTTTCTCAACGCCGTTCGATCGCTTGAGATTGACCCAGCTAAACCCCGGGAAGACCACCGGCAGATACGCCGCGTCGTTTTGCTCACACCACCGCATATCAGGCTCGATGTATGTTGCGGCGTTGTGCTGGGCTTGCTTGGGCGTCTTGTATCGCCCAACGGACCAGGGGCTGATGATCTGAGCCTTGGACAGGAGTTCGTGCAAACGCGGGTCGCCGGACGCGTCGCGACGGTTCTCGCGCCAGCCGTAGGGGACCCCGAGCATCACCGCGCAGCGACGCACCCGCGATCCGCTTCGCAGGTAGGCGACGAGATCGAAGCACTCCTGGAGCGTGTATTCGCGGGGTTTTTCACGATCGGCAAAGCCGACGCCCCAGACCGCGACGATCGGCTCGCCGTTGTGATGCAGGTAATACGGGTCTTCAAGGATCTGTTGTTCGACGATCAACTCGACCAAATCTTTGTACAGCAGCGATTCGATCTCGCCGGGTTTCAGGCCTGACAGGTCGTACATCAGTGCCCAAGGCACGCCGGCGCTGCGAGAGGCGTTGCGCGTGTTCGCGAGTACCTGATCGAGCGATGCCTTGCAGCGCGGATTGCGCAGGGCCGAGACGAAGCGCTGCTGAAAAGCCCCGCCGATCCCGTAATTGCGCATCCACTCGTAGTGGCGTTGGACCGTGCGCGGGTGGGCCGAGCTGAAGACGTGCGCGACCGAACCGTCGGCGTGCCGATACGCGGTCGGATAACGCTCGCTTGGCGTCGCCTCCGACATGTCCGGCCAAAACTCGATCGACGAGATTCGCCGGTCGAACCTCTTACGCGAACCCCAATGGACCCAGCCCATGTCCGTCCCGTCGCCCGGCGCGCGAAACCACCCCTGGTAGCCCGTGACGACTCTCCCGCGGAGTTCGGGCTTGTCTAGCTGCTCCGGCAGTTCGGCCGCCGCCGCTCCCGCCCAAACCATCACGAAGCACAGCCAAGTCAGATATATGTTTCGTCGAATCAAATCGCTCATTTCTTAATCCAGTGAAACGACTCGCCTTCAACGATCAGACGCAATTCTTTGAATGCAGGCTCGGGCTCTGCGAACCGATCGGGGGCGTGGGCCCTGTAACGACGCTTGATCTCCGCGTATTCGGGCTGATCCGCAAGATTATGCCACTCGTTCGGGTCTTTGTTCAGGTCGTACAATTCTTCTTTACCGTTGCGGTAACGGATATAACGCCAATCCCGATCCACGATTGCATAGGCCCCGGGCATCATCCATGGAATATAGATCTTCCGGTCCTCGGCGGCTTGCGGATTTCTAAGCGTTTGTGCTATCGAGACGCCTTCTAAGTGATCTAATGTCTCTAGCCGGCAAAGATCGATCAGCGTCGGATACAGGTCGATCAGGGATACGCTCGCATCGACCTTCGCCCGCTCAGCCAGGCCCGGCCCCGAGATCAGCAACGGCACGTTCGTCGTGCGCTCCCAGAGCGTGTGCTTGCCCCAGTCGCCCTTTTCGCCGTGGTGATAGCCATGATCTGACCAGAGGATCACGATGGTGTTCTCGGCGTGGGCGCTCTGATCTAACGCATCGAGCACCCGTCCGAGCATCGCGTCGGCGTAAGAGACCGAGGCGAGGTAGCCGTGGATCGCCTCTTTGACCAGGCCCCGCTCTTGGAGTTCCTTGTGGATGCGCGAGCGATTGATCTTCTGCTTGCGAATCGGATCGGGCAGGTCGTCGAGGTCGTCTGCTTTGTACGCGGGGATCGCGATCTTGTCGGTGTTGTAGAGGTCGAAGTACTTGGCCGGGGCGTAGTTGGGAAAGTGCGGGGTGTAGAGGCCGACGCCTAAGAAAAACGGCTTGTCGTGGTTTTTCTTAAGCACCTCGCAGGCCCAGTTCGTTCGGATGGTGTCGGCCATCGCTTCTTCCCGATCGTTCGGCACGCGGCCCCATTCCAGGAACAGGCCGCCCGTCACTTTCTTGCCCTCGTTAAACGGGCTGGAAGGATGCGGCTGCGGGAACGGACTCTCGCCGTGCCGCCAGGCGATCATGTCCCAGCCGTTTTCGCGGTGCCACTGGCTGCGAACGAAGAACTTATCCCACCCACGGAGGTCGACGTAGCCGGGCCGGTGGTGGAAGAGTTTGCCCGCGCCGAAGGTCGCGTAGCCGGCCTCGTGGAAGGCGACCTGCATCGGCTTGAGGTCGGGCCGGGAGAAGTGATAGACCTGATCGCGATAAAAGCCCGTGGTCGAGGCGTGCTGGCCGGTGAAGATCGCGGTGCGGGAGGGTGCGCAGTAGGTCGCCGGCGCGTGTGCGTTGAGAAACGTAACGCCGCGTTTGGCGAGCCGATCCATGTTGGGCGTGATCGCTTGTTGGTCACCCATCGGCGAGATCCAGTCGCAGAGGTCATCGACGACGAACATGACGACGTTAGGCCGGGTTGTGGCAGCGGAGTCATCCGCTCGTGCGTGGTAAACGAACAACA
>JBMYUK010000141.1:0-2430 GCA_049605275.1 Phycisphaeraceae bacterium | reverse complement strand
CAGCGCGATGAGTGGAGTCGCGATGAATCGGAAAGTCAGATACAAGGGGCACTCCCTGCCAGAATGGGTAAGGGTATCAGCGATGCGCGGATCGTAATCGATGGAGAACGCTGACGCGCTAGCCGACCTTCGGCGGGGCGAAGCCGTCGCGGTAGCTGCGGCGGACGACGGTGTCGGTTGCTTCCTGATGGTTGGTAAACGCGAGTTTCTCTCGGCTCCACGCCAGTTCTATGTTTGGGAACCGCGACGCCTTGACTGGGAGGATCGACGCCTCGGTGATGCGCACCCCGACATCGAAAGGCGTCCAGACCTTGCCGTGGTCTTTCTTGCCCAGGGCCTGATCGACCCACGCGTGCCAGTGGTCGGTCGGCTCGGGCTTGGGCAACTCGCCGAGTTCGGACAGCGGCACCTCTTTGCCGCCCTTCCAGATCGTCAAGTTTCCGCCGGCCTCGAGCAGCAGCGTGCCCGCTTCGCAGACCAACGCGGTGCAATGCTTGTAGGGCTTGTCCAGACCGACGCCGATCGATTTGAGGTTTGGAGCAACGCCGCTGTCGTTGTAGTGAACCACGAAACTGGCTGACTTAAATCGCTTAGAGCTGACCTCGTAACTCATCATGGATTTGCACGAAGTGGTGTGGTACCAGTCTGCCGCACGCGGGGTATCGGTGCGCACCATCACAGGCGACGTCAGTTCCGGGTAGCTATACATGACGACGTCCAGCAGGTGCACGCCCCAATCCCCCAGGCCGGCCGATCCAAAGTCCCACCAACTCCGCCAGTGCGAAGGCACGATCCGTTCGTGGTAGTTCTGTTCTTGCGCCGGTCCGAGCCAAAGATCCCAATCGAGCCAATCGGGGACGGGCGCAGGCGCGGGCTTATCCACCGGCGTCGCTTTGCCTCGGCTGCTGCCGGTCCAGACGTGAGCCGTGATCGCCGGGCCCAGCAGGTCGCGACCGAGGATCGCTACTGCGAGTTGCCGCCCCTCGCTGTTCATCCGCTGGTTGCCGGTCTGCGTCGCCAGGTGCGGCTTCGCGGCGGCGGCACGCTCGAGCATCGTCAACTCTTCGAGCTGGTGCACAAGAGGCTTCTGTCCATAGCAGTGCTTGTCGTGCGCGAGAGACAAGAGGATCGGTGCCGCGTGGGTGTGGTCCGGCGTGCAGACGTTCACCGCGTCGAACGCATCGGCGTGATCGGCGAACGCCTCGCGGTAGTCCTTCGTCGTAAACGCATCGGGGAAATCGCCTGCGACCTTCTTCAGGTTCTCCGCGTGGACATCGCACAAGCCAACGATCTTGACCCGCGGGTGATTGGCAATGCGTCTGCGGTCGAAGTTGCCGATGCCGCTGACGCCGATCTGCAAAACGCGCAGCTCACGTGAAGCGGACGCGGCCCGAGTATCAACAGTAGCAAGCCCTGCTAAGCCAACGGCACCAAGCGTGCTACCGGTGGCTCTGAGAAAGTCACGTCGCGTCAATTGATTCAAATCGGCCGCCTCCATAAAGCGATAGTGCAATTGAACTAGATGAATCGATAAGGCAATCGCTGTCTTACTTATGACAGACTTTGTATTGAAACTATTACTCACTCAAATCCAAATCATCTCGGTCAATCTCACAGAATCTAAATTTTTCTACAAAAATGACCTTCTTGGAATCAGGCTTAGGCAATATTGAATCCATGGGTTATAACGTCACGATCCACAGCCGCTGATACGAGGAAAGCAAAGCTGCGTCGATACAAGTGCTCTGCTTTAGATATGAGAACCCGTTATGACAAAAGTCTTCGCTGTGATAGTGCTTTGCTCAATGCTGTCGCCGACATCCAAGGCCATGGATCCCGCAGAGGCGCGGATGAACGTGCTGCTTCTGATGTGTGACGACTTGAACACCTGGCTGCTGGACGACCCAGACCGATACGCCGGCAAAGTCGTCGCGCCCAACATCAAGTCGCTGGGTGACAGCGGTGTCGTTTTCCGGCGGGCCTATACCGCTTCGCCCGCGTGCGCGCCGTCGCGCTCCGCGATCTTCTCCGGCGTCAGCCCGTGGCGATCGGGGCTGTATCGCAACGGCATCCAAAGCAGCAAGTCCGACGTGCTCAACGCGCAAGCCTCGATGGCACAGGTCTTCCGTCAGGCGGGCTACACCACCGCGGCCTACGGCAAGATCACGCACGGCTGGGACCCCAAAAAATCGTGGGACGAGAAGATCGGTCACAAGCGAGACCCCGCGCCGCCCGGCGCCCCGCTGATGCCCCTTGGCCGAGGCGAGAACGACTGGGGCGTCATCCACCTCGACGAATCGGAGATGAACGACACGATCAATGCGAACAACGCGATCGCCGCGACATAGATCAGGATGATCTTGACGAACCGGGCCACATCCACCTCAGGCAGCTAACACCGGTTTCGATCGTAACGCTATTGGGCCGCTC
>JBMYUK010000140.1:0-6804 GCA_049605275.1 Phycisphaeraceae bacterium | reverse complement strand
AAGTCTGGTCCGTCGGTGACGGTGTTACCGTCGTCGAATCCGGCCAAGACCTCTGCAGTGGTGACTGCTCGATCGACGTGACCATCACGGACACCCGTGAAGGCAAGACCATCGACACCACCAACGGCGTCATCCACGTGATCGACAAGGTCATCATGCCTAAGGACTAACGTCTAGCCCCACCCCCCGGCCGCCCGCGTCAAACCGCGCGGGTCGGCCTTTTTTCATACATGTCGAGCGTGTGCTGCGAACTCCCCCCCGCTCGCTCATGCGCTCGGCACCTTTTTAGGGCTCGACGGGCTCGCCGGCCCCTGTCTCGCGAAACATCCGATCGGGCATTATTATGACGGCGATCCAAGACACCCCCGGACTCATGCCCAGCCAACAGGTCTGGCGGCTCCGGCTTTCCAGGCGCCGAAACATGACCCAGGCCCCCTCGCTCAGTTTGTTACAGCAGGTCGCCGCCGGCCAAAGCCAGGCCGTCGCGAGCGTCATCGACGCGTACGGCGGGTTGGTGTGGTCGATCGCTCGGAAATATTTCGGACGATCCGCCGAAGCCGAGGACGCGGTGCAGGACGCCTTCATCGCCGTCTGGAAGGCCGCCGACCGCTACGACCCCGACGTCGCCGGCGAATCGACTTATGTCGCGATGATCGCCCGCCGCCGAATGATTGACCAGTTGCGAAAGCAGGGCCGACGCCCCGCCGCTCAGCCGCTCGAAGGCTCACCCGAGCCCGAAGTTGAATCCAAGGACCGCCTGGTCGACGAAGAACAATTAGAAGCGGTCTTGGGAGCGATCGACGAGCTCGATCCCCCCCAGCCCGAGGTCATTCGCTACTCGCTGATGGACGGGCTCACCCACCCCGAGATCGCAGAGAAAACCGGCCTGCCATTGGGCACGGTCAAGACGCACATCCGCCGCGGACTCATCAAGGTCCGCAGAGCCGTTGGATTGACGAGCCCCGCGAACGGGTCTTATTCATGAGTACCGCAACCCGAGACATCCCGCCCCGCCTCATCGATTTGATGGTGGAAGACGCGACCCAAGGCCTCGCGCCGCCGGAGCAGGCCGAGTTGTCCGCTGCGATCGATAACGACGCCGCGCTCCGCATCGAAGCCGAGGCCTACGCCATGGCCGCGACCGCGGTCGAACTCGTGCTCACTCAGCCGCAGCGCGTCGAGGCACTCCCCAACCCGCTGCGCGAAAAGCTCATCGCCGCCGCGCAGCCTTACGTCAACGCCGACTCGTCCGCGTCGCAACTCCAACTCGCCGGCACGCACGCCGACGTGCCAAAGCCCGTCTCCTCACTCACCGACGGGCGAATGTTCGGCTGGTACGCCGCCGCCGCCGCATTGGTCGCGCTCGCGCTGGTGCTCGTCACGCCCAACGCCCCCGCACCCGCTCCGACCAACGGCACCGGCGGCGTGACCCTCGCCCCAGCGTTGACTTACGACGAACTCCTCGCCGACGCCGACACCCTTGCCGCCGACTGGGGCTTCAACGCCGACGGCGGCGACCCGCGATTCGCCGACGCCACCGGCCAGGTCATTTGGAACACCGACAAGCAGGCCGGCTACATGAAACTCGCCGGCCTTCCCGTCAACGACCCCGACGTCGAGCAGTATCAACTCTGGATCGTCGACCCCGCCCGCGACGCCGAGCCCATCGACGGCGGCGTCTTCGATATCACCGCCCGAGGCGAAGTCATCGTCCCCATCGACGCCAAGCTCCGCTCCGACAGCCCCGCCGTCTTCGCCATCACGATCGAGCAGCCCGGCGGCGTCGTCGTCTCCGAAGGCCCGCTCCAAGTCGTCGCCGCGGTGCAGCAGGGCTAAACGCAGAACAATTTCGATACGTCTCTTCCGTTTAAAAGACTTGTCAAACGGATCACTTCTTGAAATCGCGCTCATACAGAAGCGTCGAACATAGCCGCGATGCTACGCATCGCCGGCAAATCGAAATAAGCGTGTCATGCCTTGCCTGCGATGCGTAGCATCGCGGCTGTTGCCTGAAGAAAATCGATAACGTGATCCGTATGTTGCCGCCGGTCTACGCCCGGACGGACGAACACTCTTCGCCGCACCTCGGCAGATGACGCAGCGGCTTCCTTTAGAAAACACAAACGGACGACGCCTCTACCCGCTACCCGATCACGCTCTGCACCGCGCCGACGACTTCGTCGTGAAACCGACCGTTGGTCGCGATGATGCCGCGGTTATTCGCGAGCGTTCGACCCAGCGAGAAATCCAGCGGCGCGCCGGTCACGTCCGTCACGGTCCCGCCGGCTTCTTCCACGACAATGCTGCCCGCGCCGTGGTCCCAGATCTTTTCCTCGTAGTCGGCCCGAGTCGGCAGACGCAGATAAATGCTCGCGTCGCCTCGGCTCACCGCGGCGTACTTGCACTGGCTGTCGATGCGGTAGGGCTCGGCGGTGATGCCGAGGATCGTGGCGATGTCGGCCGCGTCGCCCTGATTCGAGTGGCCGGACTCGACGGACTCGCAGAACTTCGCGCCCCCGGGATGTGTCACTTCATCGACGGTCACTCTCGTGCCTTGCAAGTCCTCACCGTCGATCGCAAGTAGCCGGCTGCCTTCACCGCGCACAGCCGTGAACAGACAACCCAACGACCCATCGGTGTATTCAAGGTTCGGACAGCCCAGCGCTCCGAGCACGACCTTGCCGTCTTCGATGAGCGCCAGCGCGATCGCGTATTGCTGGCCGCGCAGAAAGCCTTTCGTGCCATCGATCGGGTCGAGGGTCCAGTATCTTTTTTGCGCGCCGTCCTTGGCCGGGTCGTATCCCCCTCGGTCGATCCATTCGAGGACCGCGTCTTCGCGAGCGCTCTCGCCCACCACCTCGGCCGTATGCGACACGACCTGGTCTCGAAGCGCCGTGTTCTCCTCGCCGCGCAGATCGTCAGCGCCCTCTTCGCCGACCACGCGATCGTCGGCGAACAAGTCGGCCAAGGCCTTGCAGACCACCGCCTGCGAAGCGAAGTCCGCGACCGTCACCGGGCTCTTGTCCTTCTTCTCAAGCGTCTCGGCGGTGACCAGCGCCGCCTGCACCTTGCGGCAAACCACCGCCGCGTCACGCACGGCTCGGACCGCGACCTTCAGTTCGTTTTCGTATGACATAGTGCGGACTGTATCGGATGGTCCGGCACTCTGCTGAAGGCCATCATAGGTATCCCACTAAATCCTCGCGCTTCCTGATAGCCGCCGCGTCACACGCGGGGGGCGAATCGGCTGAGAGCTATTCGGCGCGACCGTGATCGAAGCTGGAAAGGACTCGACCCCCGTGCGTTGCCCGACGGCTACACAACGCGCCAACACTTGTTGACATGGGTATTACTTCATTCGTGGGGTGGGTATCACTTCGCTCCAGCCGCCCTACTTTTCCCACTGAAACTGCCATGGTTCAAAGGTTGACGGGGTCTGGGCTTCTTCCATCATCGCTTGGATCTGCGCGACGATGCCGGGGTGATCTTTGGCGATGTCGTTCTGCTCTCCGAGGTCGGTCGAGAGGTCGAAGAGTTGGATCGGCGCGTTCTTGTTTTGATCGACTTTGAGACGCACGCCCTTCCACTTGCCGAGTCGCACGGCCTGCTTGCCCCGCTGCTCGTAGAAGGCCCAGTAGAGGTAGTCGTGCTTGGTTTGATTGCCTTCGCCAAGCAGGGTCGGGACGAAGCTGATGCCGGTGATCTCGGCGGGCGCTTCGATGCCAGCGAGTTCGGCGAAGGTCGGCAGGGCGTCTTCGAACGAGCTGATGTGATCGGTCACGCCAGGCTTCACCTTGCCGGGCCAGTAGGCCAGGGTGGGCACGCGGATGCCGCCTTCGTAGAGGTCGCGTTTGATGCCGCGCAGCGGGCCGTTGGAATCGAAGAAGGCCGGGTCGTTGCCGCCCTCGGCGTGCGGGCCGTTGTCGGAAGTGAACATGATAAGGGTGTTGTCGGCGACGCCGAGCGCTTCGAGCTGTCGGACCAGTTCGCCGATCTGTCGATCGAACCGGGAGATCATCGCAGCGGTGCCCTTCTGCGGGCCGGGCCAGTCTTTGTCGGCGTATTGGCCGAGGTCGGGGACTTCCTGTCCCAATTGCGCGCGGTGTTCTTTGGGCATGTATTTGAGCTGCTGGCGTGCGCCGTTGTTGGTGTGCGGCGTGGTCATCGCGAGGTAGAGGAAGAAGGGTTCGCCCGCCTTCGCCTGCTTCTCGATCCACTGCGAGGACTCTTTGAAGAAGAGGTCGTTGGCGTAGGCGACGCGTTTGACCGCGACGCCGTTGCCGATCGGATCGAGCCGGCTCTCGTCGGTCATGACGTTGCCGGTGAGTTCTTTGCGGTTGTTGCGCCAGAGGTAGTCGGGGTAGTGGTTGTGGGCGTGGCGCTGGTCGAGGAAGCCGTAGAAGAAATCGAAGCCGAAGTTGTTGGGCGAACTCGCCGAGTCCGGCGGGCCGATGCCCCACTTGCCGACGATCGCGGTCTTGTACCCGGCGGACTGGAGGAGCTTGGGCAGCGACGGCTCGGTCTCGGGAATCTCGATGGTGTAGCCCTCGGGCCCGCCGTGGTAGTTGCCGCGGGTGAAACACTTGCCGGTGTGCTTGCCGGTCATGAGCACGCAACGCGACGGCGCACAGACCGGGGCCCCGGCGTAGTGATCGGTGAAGCGCAGGCCTTTGGCGGCCATCGCGTCGAGGTTGGGCGTCTGGATCCGCGTCTGGCCGAAGGACCCGAGGTCGCCGTAGCCGAGGTCGTCGGCGAGGATGTAGATGATGTTGGGCTTAACTTGTGGTGCGCCGAGCGGCTCGCCATTGCCCCCCTGCTCGACAGGCCGGTCGGCCGCGCATCCGAGAAGAGCCAGGCAGAGCAATAATGAAAACAGGCGTACAGGCATCGTCATCCTTTCGCAATCGTGAATCGCGGTTAGATGATATCAAGGACCGAAGGGTCTCAAGGCGCGTACTCGCGGTGTAGCGGGAGACGCGAAGCGTCCCGTGCGGATGATCGGGCGTGTATCGCACAATTGATTCGACGAACCACGGGACGCTTCGCGTCTCCCGCTACGCCGTGCTGATTAGGGTGCGATGCCGCATTACCGCCGATCAAAGCCGAAGGGCTCGGCCGCGTCGCGGAGGTCGAGCTTCGCGCGGATCTTGAGCATGTGCCGGAAGAGCTGTTCGAATTCCTCGCGGTCCAGCGAGAGCTCGTGCGTGTCGTGTCCGACCGTGGATCGGAGGCGGACGATGCTGTCGACGGTGAGTTGAAGCGAGAGGTGTTGGGGGGTGTCCATCCGTGGGCCTGTGCGTGAGGTGAGGGCGTGCAGTCCGTTGATGAACGATGATACACGGCGGATGAATGACGTCCACTTGAGTTATACACGTGCCGAAAGAACGGTGTAGCGGGTGACGCGAAGCGTCCCGTGTGAATCAAGATAGAGGGTTCGAACCGGACGCTTCGCGTCTCCCGCTACACGACGCGGAGTCAGTAATCGCTGCCTGAGGCGAGGTTTTGGAATCGCGTCGTCGGGCCGTGGAACTGGAGCTTACAGACGCCCGTCGGGCCGTTGCGCTGCTTGGCGATGATGATCTCGGCGAGGTGGTCGGGCTCGTAGTCCGGGTCGTTGCGGTGGAAATAATCCTCGCGGTGGACCATCTGGATGACGTCGGCGTCCTGTTCGATCGAGCCGGACTCGCGCAGGTCGCTCATGCGCGGGCGGTGTCCCTCGCGCTGCTCGGCCTGTCGGTTGAGCTGACTCAGGCAAACCACGGGCACGTTCAAGTCGCGCGCCAAGGCCTTGATCTGACGCGAGATGCTCGACACCTCTTCCTGACGCGAGTTGCTGCCCGGGTCGGACATGAGCTGGAGGTAGTCGACGAAGATGGCCTTGATGTGCCGTTCGTTCGCGAGGCGTTGGGCCTTCGCTCGGAGGACGACGGGGTTTAAGCCGGGGGTGTCGTCGATGAACATCGGCGCCTCGGCCAACTCGCCCACGGTCATCTGGAGCCGGCCGAAGTCATCGCGGCTGAGCATGTTCTTCCGCAGCTTCTGCGAGTCCACCCCGGAACGTGAGCACAAGAGTCGTTGCGCCAGCTGTTGTTTGCTCATCTCCAAACTGAACACCGCGACGGGGATGTGATTCACCGTCGACACGTGCTCGGCCATGTTGAGCATGAACGCGGTCTTGCCCATCGAGGGTCTTGCCGCGATGATCGTCAGCTCCCCGCCGTGCAGGCCGTTGGTCATCTCGTCGAGTTCGAAGAAGCCGGTCTCCAGGCCGGTGACGCTCTTGCCGTCGTGGGCCTCGAGGATCTGCATCGTCTCTTCGAGGAGCGCGTGCAGATTGTCCGCGTCCGTGATGCCGCGCTTCTCCTGGATGTGATAGATCAACTGCCCCGCGTGGGCCAACAGATCATCCGCCGAGTCGCCCGAGTTGTAGCACTGATGCAAGAGCTGGCCGGACGCGTCGATCAGCGACCGCACCAGCGCCTTCTCCCGCACGATCCGAGCGTAATGCCCGGCACTGACCGCGCTCGGCACCGACTCGAACAGCTCGATCAGATACTCGACCCCGCCGACCTGCTCGAGCATCCCCTTGTCAGACAGCTTCTGCGTCAGCTGCACCATGTCGATCGACTGCACGTCGTTGTACAACTCGAGCAGCGCTTCGTACACCGCGGCGTGGGCCGGCTTGTAAAAATCCTCCGCCGACTTCACGATCTGCACGACCTCGCCGCACACCCGCCAGTCCAAAATCATCGACCCCAGCACCGCCGACTCCGCCTCGATCGCGCTCGGCGGCAGCTTGTCAAA
>JBMYUK010000139.1:0-6819 GCA_049605275.1 Phycisphaeraceae bacterium | reverse complement strand
AGCCGATCGTCGATCCGCGCAAGGCGACGCGCCGGGCCGAGCGGCGTGGCGAAGATTCGGGCGACGCGGTGCCGCCGGGCGATGCGGGGAGCGCGGCCGATGAGTAGCGAGCGCTTTGCGACGGTTTTGCGCGGGACAGCTTTGATGCTGTGCGCGGTGCTGCTGGTCGGCTGCGGCTATTCGACGACGGAGTTGTTCCCGACGCAGTACCAGCGGGTGACCGTGCCGAACTTCGAGAACCGCTCGTCGGATCGCGACGTCGAGTTTTACCTGCGCGAGGCGCTCGTCAAGGAGATCGAACAGCGGACGCCGTACAAGACGGCGAGCGGGACGGGCCTGTCGGACACGCAACTGACGGGCACGGTGGTGCGTGTCGATCGGACGCTGGTGAGCCGGGATCCCTCGGCCGGTCTTCCGCAGGAGAACGAGGTGACGATCACGATCGATTTTGATTGGCGCGACCTCCGCACGGGCGAGACGATCCGCGGCTACCGGGGCCTGAGCGCGGCGGGCCAGTTCGTGCCGACCCGGGTCGTCGGCGAGTTCTCGAACGACGGCATTCGGCTGGCGGTGCAGCGGCTGGCGCAGGACATCGTTTCGCGGATGCGGGACGAGGGCTGGTAATCGACGGGCTGGCGTTCGCTGAGCGGGTCGCGGGGTTTGGAGCTGTTCAAACCTGCGTCGATCGCCGATATCGGGCATGAGCCAACCCGCCGCCGCGTCCGGGCGTATCAACAAGGCTAGAATGAAGACCCCGCGCGATCCCGGCCCCCGGCCGACCGTTCAAGACGAATCGAGACCAGACCGCATGCCCGACAAGCCCGACGATCAGAAGCCAGACGACGAGAAGCAAGAGGAACAGGGCAAGGGCGCATCGCCCAAGCCGAACAACCCCCTGGGCCGGTGGTCCATCGCCTGGGCGTTGCTGCTGCTGTTCGTGCTCGTGATGATCGTCGTGATGAGCGGCGGCAACAACGAGCAGGACCGCGTCACCTTCAACACGTTCCTCGCCGAGGCCGAGGCCGGCCACTTCGAAGACAACGTCTATCAGATCAAAGACAACCGCTTTTCCGCCAAGCTCAAAGACACCATCAAGCACCCCAACCGCGAGACGTCCGGCGGATCGATCATGGTCGAAGTGCCCTCCGAGGTCATGGACGTCTGGGACGTCAAGCTCCAGTCCGTCGGCGCCGACCCCGCGCCGAAGGTCAACCGCTCGGGCACGCTCGTCAAGGTCCTCATCAACCTGCTCTGGCTGGGGCTGTTCATCTTCGTGATCTGGTTTTTCTTCTTCCGGGCGCTGCGCGGCGCGGGCGGCGGGCCGGGCGGGATGCTCGGTAACTTCGGCCGATCCAAGCACAAAGTGCTCACCAAAGAGCACTCGACGATCACCCTCGACGACGTCGCGGGCATCCAGGAAGCCAAGGACGAGGTCGGCGAGATCATCGAGTTTCTCAAGAACCCCAAGAAATTTCAGCGGCTCGGCGGCCGCGTTCCCCGCGGCGTGCTGCTCATCGGACCGCCCGGCTGCGGCAAGACGCTGCTCGCTAAAGCCGTGGCCGGCGAGGCGGACGTCCCCTTCTTCTCGATCTCGGGTTCCGACTTCGTCGAGATGTTCGTCGGCGTCGGCGCGTCGCGCGTCCGCGACCTCTTTAAGCAGGCCAAAGACACCGCGCCCTGCATCATCTTCCTCGACGAGATCGACGCGGTCGGCCGACGCCGCGGCTCGGGCTTTTCCTCCGGCGGGCACGACGAGCGCGAGCAGACGCTCAACGCGATCCTCGTCGAGATGGACGGCTTCGACTCGTCGGACCAGGTCATCGTCCTCGCCTCGACCAACCGGGCCGACGTCCTCGACCCCGCTCTCACCCGCCCGGGCCGATTCGACCGCAGCGTGCAGGTCCACCTGCCCGACGTGATGGGCCGCGCCGAAATCCTCAAGGTGCACAGCCGAAAGATCAAGATGTCGCCCGACGTCGATCTCGAACAGCTCGCCCGCGGCACGCCGATGTTCTCCGGCGCCGAACTCGAAGCGATCATCAACGAAGCCGCCATCGCCGCGACGCTGCAGGACAAAGACTGGGTCGAGATGGAAGACCTCGAAGAGGCCCGCGACAAGGTGAAGTACGGCCGATCGCGCAAGAGCGCCCGCGTCGAGGAAGACGACAAACGCGTCGTCGCTTATCACGAGGCCGGCCACGCCGTGGTCATCATGCACCAGGAGCACGCCGAGCCGCTGCACAAAGTCACCATCATCCCCCGCGGGCAGACCGGCGGTACGACCTTCATGCTCCCCGAGCGCGACCGCATGATCTACGGCAAGCGGCGCCTGCTCGCCTCCATGCGCGTGGCCTACGGCGGACGCATCGCCGAGCAGATGTTCTGCGACGATCAATACAACGGCACGGCCGGCGACATCCGACAAGCCACCTCCATCGCCCGAGCCATGGTCACCGAGTACGGCATGTCCGAACGCGTCGGCTTCCAACTCTTCGCCGGCGACGACGACAACCCCTACCAACGCGGCGAGCATCACAGCGACGACACGACTCACATGATCGACCAAGAGGTCAAGCGCCTCATCGACGAGACCTATCAGGAAACCCTGAAGATCATCGAAGACCACAAAGACCAGGTCGTCGCGATCGCCGAGGCTTTGCTGAAGTACGAGACGCTCACCGCCGACGAAGTCGGCAAGCTCATGAAAGGCGAGTCCCTCGGCAAGACCACGGTGAGCGACCTCCTCGCCGCCGAACGCGAAAAAGCCGCCGACACCAAACCCGCCGACACCAAACCCGCGGCAGATGACGACGGCGGCACGGACACCGGCCCCGGAATGATGCCTAGCCCGGCGTAATCCATCCATCCGCATTAGCATGGTCCCCGCCAATCCAGACGCGGGAACTTTTTGATGCGCGACCAAGACCACGAATACGATCACGACACCGATCACGATCACAACCCGGTAGACGACTTCGACACGCCGATCGACGCCCCGAATACAAACGCCGACCCGACCGTACCCGCCGGCGATGATCGGCTGAGTTGGGACGTCACCTGCCGCGGCTGCGGCTACAACCTCCGCGGACATCGCTTCGACGCCGGCTGCAGCGAGTGCGGCCTACCCGTCTTCGAATCCCTGCACCGCGAAGAACTCGCCGGGCAAGATCCCGATTGGATCAAGTCCCTGCGCAACGGCATGACCACCCTCCTCGCGGGCATCTGCGTCATGATCCTCGTCGTGCTCGTCGGCTTCGTCATCGGCTTCAACAGCGCCATGAACAGCGCGAACCAAGGCCCGCCCGCACCCGGCGCCCAGCCCACCGCCGACACGGGCATCCTCCTCTTCAGCCTCGCCTCGACGCTCGTCTCCGCCGCCATCTTCGGCGCCGCGATCTGGCTAACCACCGCGCCCGAGCCCAACCCGCCCTCGCCTCAAACCACGCGCGTCGTCGCGCGATGGGGCTTCGCGATCGCCTTCACCCTCTCGGTCATCGGTTCCCTTGTCGGCGTCATGATGCCGCCCGGCCAATCCCAAGCCGGCACCGCGGCGAGCTACGGCCTCAACATCGTCAACACCCTCGCCACCTGCGTCGCCGTCCCCGCGATCCTCCTCTACCTCCGATCCCTCGCCGAACGCATCCCCAACCCCGGCCTCGCGTCACAGACCCTCGTTGTCACATGGGGACTGACCATCTGCTTCATCGCAACCCTCGGCGTCACGATGATCAGCGCGATCATCGCAGGCGCGCCCGGATCGAGCCCTTCGCAAGCTACCGTCGGCATCTTCGGAGCGTACGGCTGCCTCGTCGGCCTGGGCTTTCTCGTCTTCGGCATCTGGTGGCTCGTACTCATGTGCCGGTACCAGTCACAATTCTCGCTGGTACACCGAAACGCACTCAACCGCAGCGACAACCTCCCCCAGCCCGCCGGCTTCTAGGCTCGTCAAAACGCGAGGCCGCAGACCGACTGCCGCTAACCCCCGGGGCACACGATGGACCCGCATTCCACCGAAGAAGAAGCAGACGACCCAACCGACCCCGCCGATCCGCTCGACGCACTCGCCGAGGCCTCCGGCGAGGTCGAACACAAGCTGCGTCCCCACGCCGGCCGACGCCACAAGCCCGACCTCACCCGCGCCGGCCGAGTCGACCGCGATCTGCCCTGCGTCGATTGCGGCTACAACCTCCGCAGCCAAAACGACGCCGGGCGATGTCCCGAGTGCGGCACCGCAGTCGCTCAATCCCTACGCACCGATCAACTCTATCAGGCCAACACCGCCTGGCTCGGCAAACTCGCCCGCGGCATGCAGTGGCTGGTCACCGGCGTCGCCGCCTACATCCTCCTCACCGTCGCGATCGTCGCCGCGTTCAGCCTCTTCGGCCAAGCGATCGCCCGCACCGACCACGGCGCCACCATCGTCTCCGCGCTCGCCTACCTCATCGCCGCGGCCTACTGCCTGTCCTTCGGCTATGCCATCCTTCAAGTCACCAGCCCAGAACCCGCCGCGCTCGTCTCATCCAGGCTCCGCGTCGTTTCGCGCTGGCCGCTCATCACCACCTTTGCCATCTGGCTCGGCACCGCAACCCTGCAACTCGCCCCGCGAACCGTCCTCCCGCTCACCACCGCGATCCTCGGCTTCGCCGCCGCCATCCTCTTCATCATCGGGTTCGTCGCCTTCATGCTCTACCTCCGACAACTCGCCAAACGCATGCCCGACCACGGACTCGTCAAGCAGACCACCACCGTCATGGTCGGCCTCGCCGTCTCGCTGTTCTGCAGCATCGGCGGCGTCGCCGCCACGGACTTCCTCGACGAAACCTTACGCGCAATCATCGGCAACAAGCCCGACCCCGCGAACGTCATCCTCACCCTCTTCGTCTGCCCAGGCATCCTCGGCGTGCTTGTCTTCGGTCTCTGGTGGATCGTGCTCATGCAGTTCTACAGCCTGCAGTTCGTGAAGACCCAACGCCTCGCGTTCCAACGAGCCCGACGAACCGACCGCGCAGCTAATCAAAGCTGAAATCAACTCATACACATCCCATTAAACCCTCGCGCGTCTTTATAGCCGCCGCGTAACACGCGGGGGTCGAGTCGGCTGGGATCTATTCGGCGTGACCGTGATCAAATTAGGAAATAACTCGACCCCCGTGCGTTGCCCGGCGGCTAAGCAACTCGTCAACACTGATTGACATGCCTATCAGACCCGGAGTCAACGCAGTTCATAAACATCCCAGAAAATCACAAGCCACTTATAAAAAAAGGTAGCCGTCGGACCACGTCCGGGCGGAAGAACTCTCGCTATCATCCGATCGCGCAGCGTGAAGAAGCGACAACCAACAAAAATACGCGAACATACAGAGTGCATATCAACAACAGACCGCAACCGCGTCACGCGGCGACGCGCTGCTCATCGCCGAGTTTGCCTTCCTCGAGTTCGCGCCGAGCGGCGCGCACCAACTCGGTCGGCTCACGCCGCGACGTCGGACGAACGATCCTGCGCTGCGTCCCCAAACGGACCAACAACACCATTCCATAGCCATAACACGCGACAAGATAAAGTCCCAAAAGTACGAGCAAGGCCTGAGACATGGAGAACTCCAATACAGCTGAGGCAGAAAAACGGCGGTCGAATTACAGGTACATTCTAGCGGTCAACATCGGTAAATATAGAAATTGCACCGCAAAATTGACGAACTCAAAAACGCTCATCCTCCTCATATAAGCCGAGATCCCCCGGTATCAACAAGTCATTCGCCCGCACCGCCCGACCAAGCGCGAGACCGATCACCGCCGCGTACTCGCTCGCCGCGATCCCCGTCCCCGGCCGCTTAATCGTCAAGTCGTCGGCAGTCAACACATGCCCTGCCGGTAGATCGCGCACCACACAAATGCTCTGCCGAGAAACGCGGCGCACATCGCGCTCGATCGCGCCGACCTGCTTCGTTCTTAGGCCGAGCGCCGCCTGAGCATCGCGCACGTGCGCGACGTATCGCTTCATCTGCTCGGGGTCCAAACTCGCCGCGTGATCCGGACCCGCCGCCGCACGGTCGTGCGTCAAGTGCTTCTCGATCACCACCGCCCCCGCCATCACCGCCCAAGCACCCGTCTCCACCCCCGTCGTGTGATCCGAATACCCGATCGGCAAAGCCAACGCCGAGCCCATCGCACCGATCCCGCCAAGCTGCGCCGCGTCCATCGGCGTCGGATAACTCGACACGCAATGCAATAACGCCCCACCCGCTTCGTGCCCGCGCAATACACCCGCCGCCAGCCCGAGTTCGTCCAACCCGCACGTACCCGTCGAGATCAGCATCGGCAAATCCATCCCCGCAACCGCCTCCAGCAGCGGCGTATTCACCGCGTCAGGCGACGCCGTCTTCACCGCGCTCAAACCCGAACCGACCAGCCCCTTCAACTCCGCCGGATCCGGCAAACTAAACGGCGTCACCACCCCACTCAACCCGCAATCCCGCGCGTGCTCGCACAAAGCGCCCACCGCCTCAAGCGACAACGCCAACCCCGCAAGCAGCTCCCGCTGACTCGTCGCCTGCCCCGCCTGATACCCCGCCAACACCGCCTGATTCGACAGCAAACGCTCGGGACGAAAGTACTGAAACTTCACCGCATCCGCCCCCGCCGCCGCCGCCGCATCGATCAACCGCTTCGCAACCCCCGCGTCCCCATCGTGATTCACCCCGATCTCCGCCACCACCGCCACCACCAAGCGCTGATGTTTATCAGGCACCAAAAACCCTCGATCAAAAGATAGCGAACTTTGGCGCAACAGTTTCTCTTGATAACGCAAGCCCTGAAGTG
>JBMYUK010000138.1:0-6851 GCA_049605275.1 Phycisphaeraceae bacterium | reverse complement strand
CGGGACGAAGATGCCGGCGCCGGGGCTGACGATCAACCGCTCGACGGCGAAGAGGTGCTCACCGTCGAGGTGGGCGAGCGTCGAGGTGGTACCCGCGTCGACCCACTCGAGCAGCTTGTCGAGATCGTCGTTGATCGCAAGCAACGCGTCGCCGGGCATCTCGAGCAGCAACGGCGCGATGGCCCGAGCCGTCCGTACCGGATCGAACTCCTGAATCTTGGTGAGAAGAATCAGCAACTCGGCCTGCTCGGCCGGCGAGGTGGCGGCGGTCTGCAACGCCTCGCGACGCACGTCGATCGGCAGTTCGGGCGTCGCCAGGACCGCTCTCGCGACTACCGCGTCACTCGGTTTTTTTTTTGAAGCGCGAGAATTTCGTCTGGCTGCGACCGATAGATCGGGCCTAGGCCGCTGAGTTCGACATAACCCTTGGACTCAAGATACTTCAGCGTCTGGGCGTGTGCGGTGCGGATCGGTGCGTCCATGTCTTGGGTCGTGACGAGGTTGGCGATCTTTACCGCGTCGGGCGTGTCGAGATACGCGCAAGCCATGACCGCTTCGAGCCGAACGCGCATGTCCCGGTCGGTCACCGCGCGGGCGATGAAGGGCTGGGCGTCGGCGGTCGCCATATCCTTGTACTGCAGACCGTAGCGGATCGCGCGGATCACGCCGGCGAGGACCATCGGTTCGCGAGCGCGGGTCGCCTCGTCGATCAGCTTCACGTCGTAAACGCCGTGGGCCTGTTGAATCCAGACCGCCTCGAGCACCATGAGCTCGTAATCGTATTCGCGGGCGCGCGGATCGAGCTCTTCAAACACCCACTTGTTGGTGGCCGCGACGACGGCGTCTTTGTCCATCGTCTGCAGCAGCCGACGAGCGCGGTCGCGGGTGTTCTGCTCGGTCGTGGTCTTAACCACGTCGAGCAGGCCGGCGATGTCGAGCTGGGTCAGGTCGATTTTCTCGAGGACCGGGTTGTCCTTGTGGGTGACGCGGTAGATGCGGCCATGGGTGTGGTCGCGGCGCGGGTCGCGGAGGTTGAACTGCATGTGCCCGATGAGCGGGTTGACCCAGTCGGCGATGTAGAGCGCACCGTCCATGCCGATCTCCGAGCAGACCGGGCGGTAGTTGCCGTTGTCGCTGGAGAGGATGGGCTCGGGCATAGGCTCGGAGAAGTAGCCGGAGTTCTTCGAGCCGTCGGTCTTGAGCTTGTCGAGGTGCGTGCCGAGGAAGCCGATGCACTGGCTGTGCACGTAGACGCCTTGCATCTCTTCGGGCCAGTGCGCGGAGTAGATGATGTCGCTGCCTGCGGTGGGTCGGCCGCGCTTGACAACCGGCGGGCCCTTTTTAGGTTTCTCGAAACCGACGTAGGGCGAAATCAACGAGGAGAAGTTGTATTGCGATTGCCCGCTCGTATCCATCATGATGGCTTGGCCATAGGGATCGAACGTGATGCCCCAGGGGTTGGGGTGCTTAGTGTGGCTCACGGCGATGAGCTTGTGCGTCCGCGGGTCGAATCGCCAGACCGCTGCGTCGCGGGTGCGCTGCGTGCCGTAGGGCGTCTCGACGTTGGTTCTGGTGAAGACGCCTTCGAGCATGACGATGCCGCCGTTGGGGTCCCATGCGGACGAGCTGATCGTGTGGTGCGAGTCGGGCATGCCGAAGCCGGAGTAGACCATCTCCTTACGGTCGGCGACGTCGTCGCCATCGGTGTCGGTCAGCTTCCAGAGATCGGGTGCCTGGCCGACGTAGACGACGCCTTCGCCGTCGACGACGAAGCAGGTCGGGATATTCATGTGCCTTGCGAAGACGGTGCACTTGTCGGCCTTGCCGTCGTTGTCCGTGTCGTCGAGGATGATGATCCGGCAATCGGTGACCTCGCCCGGATAAGGGTGGGGATAAGTCGGCGAGCAGAGCACCCAAAGGCGGCCCTTGTAGTCGAACGTCATGCCGAGCGGGTTGGCGAGCAGCCCGACGCCGTTTTCGTCTTTGAACATCTCTTCGCAGGCGAAGAGGTTGACCTGGTAGCCGTCGGCGACCTTGAACGTGTCGAGATACTGCTGGGGCTCGTCGATCTTGCTCGCGTTGCCGACGGCGCGCTGCTTATCGGGGATCTCGATCTCGACGCCTTCCCATTCATCGCCGGGGAAGTTGTAGGTCAGCGGCGTGGTTTCCCAGATCGCCTTTTCGCCGGGTGCCTTCGCAAACAACTGCGTGAGCGTCGGCTTGTCCATCTCGTGCAGCGCCTTTTCGCGCGTCGCGACCATCTTGTCGAGGTGCTCTAGTTCGGGCGGGAAGTTGACGATGCCAAACGGCTTATGGCGTCGGCCCCAAACGTACTCGGTGTTCGTCGCGCGGTAGCGATGTCGCCAGTGGTAATGCTTGTCGTAGCAGACCTGACGGAACTCGGCGGTGTTCCCCGTGTCCGCAGCGGCGCTGCCGTCCCACCAGCCGAGTTGCTTGGCCATCTCGCCGACATAGACGAAGCAGCCGTACTCGGTCGGCGCGATGCCGTTGTTCGTGAGTTGGCCCTCGGCCTTGATATTGAATAGGTCGATGAACAACGCGCCCTTGTCCGCGGCGACCGACTTCATCGCATCGGTATAAGCCTTGAGCACCGTGTTGCGCTGGGCCACCGCGTCGCCGGTGGGCAGGTTCGGATTGCCGAGGTCTTCGTGCGCGATCGGCGAGACGAGGACAATCTTCGACGCCGACTCGCCGTTGTACTTCGCGCTGGTATGCGCATCGACGCGGGCGGCGAGGTCCGTCTTGAATTGTTCGACGCCGCCGAGCCCGTCGAACGACTCGCTCATGCCGTAGCACATGATGACGACGTCCGCGCCGTGTCGCCCGAGGTAGAACTCTTCGGTCGGGACGCTCCGTTCGCGCGGGCGGTCGTCGACCTCGTCGGCCGAGTTGGGCACGCTGCGGATTTCGATGCGCTTATCGGGGTTGGCCGCGTGGATCATCGCGTCGAGATAGCCGCTCAGCGCGATGCGCTCGGCGAACGTGTTCCCGACCACGACGACGCTGTCGCCTTCTTTCAATTCGAGAGCAGCGCGGCTGGGCAGAGCGGCCAAGGCGAGAAGGGCGAGGCAGAGCAGAGAGAGTTTTTGTTGCATAACGGGGTCGCTATAAAGGGTGGTCAATCGGACAACCGACTTTTCCTTCAGAGTCGAGACGGTAATCAATCGGATGATAGGGGCGGAATCCTACAGCGCGAAGTCTGCGGGTGTCAGGCCCTTTTTATACTTGTTAAAGCCCGAGGTGTTCGGTTCGTACTCGCCGACGAGATCGACGGGCAGCCCCTCTTCTGTGATCGCGTTTTCCATGCCCATGCACCACAATGCCGCGTTGAGCATGAGTCGCCGCGTACCCTCGGAGTGGAAGTCCTTGCCGGCTCCCATGGTCGTCGTGAACACCCGGCCCTTGTTGCCCTCGACCACTTCGTAGTGGTTGATCCAGGCGACCGGCATCATCGGGTCGTTCTTCGGGCTGTCCGCCAATTCGCCATCCGGAGACATGCTCGACAGCACCCCGCCCATGACGATCGGCTGGACCGACTCGGCCATCGGTAGATTGATCGTGTACACGTGAGCGTCGGCCCAAATCGCGCCCGGCGCAATGCCCTTGAGGATCGGGTGGTCTTCGGCTCCTTCGGCCACGATCCCGCGCGTGCTCTGCACGCCTTTCTTCGCGTGGTGGCTGACCCAAGTCTCGCCGAGGATCTGCGTGCCGAACCCGCCGGACCAGCCCTCGCTACTGCTGCGAAAGTCATACTTGTGATACGGGCTGTTCTTGTCGCGGATACGGAACGCGTGCGTCGCGGTGCGCATCCCGATCACCGGCTTGCCGGTTTTGAGGTAAGCGTCGATGTGCTCCATCTGCTCGTTGGGCAGATTGCGGAAACGCGTCGCGATGACCATGAGGTCGGCGGTGGCCAGCGCCTCGAGGCCGGGGATATTGGTCTGATGGCTCGGCTTGATGTGTCCGGTCTCGGGGTCGATCGCGAACAGCACCGTGCACTTAAAGCCGTGGTGCTTGGACAGGATTTTGCCGAACTGCGGAAGGATTTCTTCCGATCGGTATTCGTCGTCGCCGGAGACCAGCACGACGTGTTTACCTTGACCGATTCCCTCGCCGCCGGGGTACGTGACCCAGAGCTTGCCTTCTTCGGCAAAGCCTGGGTAGGCGTGGAACAATCCAGCAACGACAGCAAAGGTCATCAACCGGGCAAGCAAGCGGGTTGTCATAAGTTGTCCTCAGAGTGAACGGTTCTACGGGCGAGTATAGTTGTCTATACGAATCAGACCGCAACCTTCGCCGGTATCTTACACCAATTGCGACACGCGTCTCATGGGTACGGACTGTTTTTTGGCGCTTTGTTTACGGCAGCGGGATTCAAGAGTAGGCTATGGGTCTTGCGAGAGCGCCCATCCGCTGCTGGGCGATTGTGACTTAAACCAAAGGCCATTCATGCCACGTCCAGACTATCGCGGTTCCCGATCCAGCCGAGGCTCCGGCGGCTTTAGCTCGCGTGGCTCACGAGGCGGGGGCGGAGGGCGAGGTCGAAAGCCCGCCGATCCGATGCTCATGGGCGAGCCTTCGCCTGCATTGTCCAAAATCGCGCAGATGAACACCGCCAAGCTGCGCGAGTACATCAAGCAGATCTCCGTCAACGCCGAGCAATTGAAAACCAAGATCGAGAAGCTCGAATCCAAAGAAGATCGCGACGAAAAGAAGATCGAAGACCTCACCACACAGCGCCATCGCCTGGCCATCCTCATCAAGACCGCCGCCGAGCGCCTCCAAGGCAAACTCGACCGCGCCAAAGAATACGCAAACGGCACGCGCCAGCCCCGCGGCGGATACCGCGGTTCGAAACGCTGACCCGTCATCAACGCTAGGATCGCCGCCCGGTCCGACCGACCCGGTAGCCCAATCGGCAGAGGCAGAGGATTTAAAATCCTCCCAGTGCGGGTTCGAGTCCCGCCCGGGTCATTTGTAAACGCTTGCTAGGCAACGCGATAAGGCGGGTTGGGTTTGGTGGCGGTTGGCTGAATTCGCCCGATACACTCGGCGCACACTCGGCAAGGACCACCATGGGCAAGCAAAAAGCGAAACGTAACGAGCTTTCTTACCACCCACCTAGCGGACAATACTACAAAACGTGCCGGCGGAAACGCTACTACTTCGGCAAAGACGAGGCGATCGCGCAGCAGCGGTTTGAGCTGGAGTGGCCTTTTATCTCGCGTGGGCTGCCGGTGCCGGCGGAGATCGCGGCGACGGGTGTGCCGGTCGGCCAGGTGATGGATCTATGGGTGGACGCGCGAGCCAACGATCTGGTGGCGGGTCGCATCGGGGCGACGACCTTCGCGCAGTACAAGCGGGTGGCGCAGTTTCAGGTGAGCGAGTTGGGGGCCCGGCGGGTGGCGGCAAGCCTGAGCCCAGTCGACTTTGCGAAATTGCGCGAGGCGATGCCCGGCGTGTTTGGTGTGTCGGCGGTGGCGCTGAAGCGCACGGTGACGATTTGCCGAATGCCTTGGAAGTGGGCGTTTGATAGCGGGCTGATCGATAAGCCGATGCGTTATGGGCCGGACTTTAAGGCGCCGAGCGAGGCGGATCGGCGGCAGCAGCGGTTTGATCGTGGTCGGCAGGTCTTCACGGCCGACGAGCTGCGGACCATGCTGGGCCAGGCCAGCCCGATGATGCGGGCGGCGATCATGCTGGGCATCAATGGTGGGTACACACAGAAAGAAGTGGCGGTGCTGGATCGCTCGGTGGTCGATCTCGATGCTGCGTTGATCGATCACTTGCGGGCGAAAACCAAGCAGGCTCGAACGGTGCCGTTGATGCCTGAGACGGTCGCTGCGCTTCTCGCCTACTTGGGTGGCCGCGCGAAGGCTTCGGCCAAGGGGTTGTTGTTTGTCACGGCTGCGGGCGGGCCTGTGCGGACTGAGCGGATCAACGCCAAGGGCAACCTGGTCACGAGCGATGCGCTGGGGGACAGCTTCGCCCGGCTCAAGGGGAAGGCCGGGATCGAGCTGGACCGGGCGGGGTTTGGGAAGCTGCGGGCGACGTTTCGGACGGTGGCGGACGCGGCCGGCGACGCGAACGCGGCGCGGCGGATCATGGGCCACGACCTGGGCCAGGGCGTCGAGTCCAGCTACATCCGCGAGATCGACCACGCCCGGCTCAAGGCGGTGGTTGAGCACGTCCGCTCGTGGTTGTTTGAGGCGGCATGAGAGGTGCGGCCTGCGTCCGATGGGGAGGCGGAATAAAAATAACAAAAAATATGATAATTGAGGTTGACAGGCGAAGTGTTTATGATAATATATGGGTGTTGATGAGAGGTTAACGAAAACCAAAGGAACACCGCTATGTGCCAAGCTGCTGAACAAACCGAAACCTGCCAATATTGTGAAAAAGAGATTGAGGAATGCACCTGCACCCTGGTGTGCGAGTGCGGCTTTGAGCTGATGCAACACGAGATTCTCGATGGCGAAGAGCGTTGCGAAGACTGCCGCGCGAAGGACGCCAAGTTTGATTGGCTCGAAGAAACCTGTGATCAGGTCGAGTCGCTCGCGCGTCAGCACGGATGGGAAATCGACGGTGTTTGGCACACGGCTCAGACTGGCAGCCGCTACGTTGAGTTGTACCGCGAAGGCGGCGAAGACGATGATGAGTTGCAGACGATCAAGGTCCGCGTTAGCGATCACGGATCCTGCTATTGCAGTGAAGATATTTCGCTGGCGATGACGCCGAGTGGCGACGATCACACGATTGAGTGCCTTGCTGCAGCGCTCGCCAAATCTTTTGAGGCCGATGATGCTTGATGTAAATCTCCAAGACTGGAT
>JBMYUK010000137.1:0-6882 GCA_049605275.1 Phycisphaeraceae bacterium | reverse complement strand
CGACCTCGATCCGAACGACCCCTACGCCATCGCCGGGTACTACGCCCAGGCCTTTATCGACGACGCGAAACAACTCGGCATCAAGGTCGCGTCCGAGCCCGATCACATGCCCCGCGCTACCGATCATGTCGAGCACATGAAGGGCCTGATTACCACGCTCGTCGAGAAGGAACACGCCTACGTCGCCTCCGACGGCGCGGTCTACTTCAGCGTCCAATCGTTCCCCCGCTACGGCCGGCTCTCGGGCAACACGCTCGACGACCTGCGCGGCGGCGCGGGCGGTCGAGTCAGCGCCGGCAACCAGGCGGTCAAACGACACCCCGCGGACTTCCTGCTCTGGAAACCCGACGAAACCCACCTCATGAAGTGGGACAGCCCGTGGGGCGCCGGCTATCCCGGTTGGCACATCGAGTGCTCGGCCATGGCCCGCGCGGTCCTCAAACAGGACATCATCGACATCCACACCGGCGGCGAGGACAACATCTTCCCACACCACGAGTGCGAGATCGCCCAGAGTTGCGGCGCAACCGGCGAGGAAAGCTTCGCCCGTTTTTGGATGCACGGCCGACACCTCATGGTCGAGGGCCAGAAGATGTCCAAGTCCAAGGGCAATTTTTATACCGTCCGCCAGATCATCGAGGGCGCGTTTACCGACAACCCCGTTGACCCCGCCGTGCTCCGCCTCGAACTCATCAAGGCCCACTACCGCTCGAACATGAACTTCACGAAGAAGGGCCTGGAAGACTCGGCCAGCGCCGTGGCGAAGCTGCGCGCCTTCGCGGAATCCGTCGATTACGACGCCGACCAGGCGCACTGGCAAGGCGTCGACCACGACTCACTCGCCGCGCTGGTCGCCGCGCTCGCGGACGATCTCAACACCGCCAAAGCGCTCGGCGAAATGTTCGCTTATCTCAACGAACCCGACGACGACCCGGCGGTGAGCCGCGCGATCCTCGCCGCGTTCGATCGGGTGTTCGGCGTCCTCGCCCCGGTGGACAACGCTTCGGCGGCCGCGTCGGATGACACCTGGGTCTCGCAAAAGGTCACAGAAATGAACGAAGCGCGAGCGAACAAGGATTATCCCAAGTCCGACGCGATCCGCGACGAACTCCAGGCCGCGGGCTACGAGGTCAAGCAGACCAAGGACGGCGTGGTCGCGACCAAGAAACTGGCGTAATGCTCAACAAGAGAAGCCCACACCGATGCGGTGTGGGCTTCGCCATGACAATTGAGATATCTGAGATCGAAAATTAGTCGATCACCTCAACGCCCTCGTAGGCGTACAGCGACGCGATGAACTCTTCGAGCGGTCGCATCTCCGCGATCACGAAGTGAAACGGGCAGTCGAGCGTTTGCTGCAACAATTCGATCGCGGTCGGCAGGGTCTCGACGGTCGTTGCGCAGAGCAGTTCGCCGTCGACCCATCGGATCGGCAGGATCAGGCTGTCCCACGCCTGCCGCGCAGTGAGCATCTGTAAACAAGCCTCGTCGAACGCTTCGGTGGCCAGCGACGCATCGGCCGCCCGCATCGCAACCTGTTCGGCCAGGGCGTGGATCACCGACCCGCGGTCGACGTCGAAAAGCTGCTCGGCGATTCGGCCCAAGGGTGCTTCGCGCTCGGCCTGCGCCGCGAGCGCACGAGCCACCTGTTTCGCGGTCAGCACCCCCTGTTCGACGAGGATCTGTCCGATCAGGTCGTTATTCATCTCGATACTCCGTCGGTGCGAGGCTTCGCAGGGCCTTAAACAAAGAGATCGGCCAAGACGCGGCCAGGCATTAAACAACGCCCGTCGTTTCGAAAAGAAAGACGCTCGAGGTTCGGTTTGTGTTGCGCTTATCCGGACAACGTCGACCCATCCGCGAAGAAAGGCCTACCTCGCCTCGACGCCGGACTTGCTCACGCGGTACGCGCCGGTGACGTACGGCAGCCCGCTCAGCACGGTGACGATCACCGTCGCGTAAACGAGCACGTCCCTCGGCAGCATAAAGTGTCGGTGCCACTGAAAGTCGCTGTCGATCAGATACACGATGAACAGCACGATCGGAACGACCACCGACTGGAGCATCATCTTCAGCTTGCCCCACAGGTTCGCGCCGAATTTGTGGCCCGAGCCTTCGAGTTCGCCGCGAATGCCGGTGACCAAGAGCTCGCGCGCGATGATGACGACGACCATCCACGGGGTGAAGCCGGAGACCTGTCGGATCGTCGTGTGGTCGGCCATGTTGTCGATGTAGACCCATGTTTCGTAGCTGAACGCCGGGCCGGCGAGGAAGACGAGCGCCCCGAGGACGAGGACCTTGTCGCAGAAGGGGTCCATGATGCGGCCGAACTTGGACTCGACCTGCCACCGCCGCGCGAAGTAGCCGTCGAGCGCATCGGTGAGCGCGGCGGCGATGAACAAACCGATCGCGGGCAAGAGCAGCGGGTAGCGATCGTCGTCGAATCGGTAGTACGCCAGGATCGCAAAAAACACTCCTGCGAGGACCAGCCGAAGCATTGTGAGCAGGTTCGGGATGTTCTTGCGTCGCAGCACGCGGGCATCGTAGCGAATCTCGCATCTCGAATCTCTGATCGCGGATGTCCGATCAAATCCGAAATCCGAAATCTAAAATCCGCGATCCTCAACTGCGGCTAGTCCCGCGAGTCGACCGGTGCACCAGGCCCACTGGAAGTTGTAGCCGCCGATGCGGCCGTCGACGTCGAGGATCTCGCCGCAGAGGTAGAGCCCGTCGCAGGCTTTGCTCGCCATCGTCTTGGTTTGCACCTCGGTCATCGGCACGCCGCCGGCGGTGACCTCGGCGTATTTGTAGCCGCGGTCGCCGACGACGGGCAGCGGCAGGGCGGTCAGCGCGTGGCAGAGCGCTTTGCGATCGTCTTTGCGGAGTTGCGAGAGCGGCAGGTCGAGCGCGATGCCGAGGAACCGATCGAGCAGCGTCTCGACGAAGCGGTCGGGCAGTTGCCGCTTGAGCCAGGCGTTCAGGGTGCGGGTCGGGTGTTGTTGTGTCGCATCGAGGAGGCTTTGATCGAGCGAATCGAAGGTGTGTTGCGGCAGCAGGTTGGCGGTGAGTTTTCGCGGTGCGTGTTCGGGGTAATCGCGGAGGTGTCGGGAGATGTCCATCGCCGCGGGGCCGGTGACGCCGAAGTGTGCGATGAGCAAGGGCCCGGCTTGTTTATATAGGGCTTTGCCGGTTTTGCTGGCGAGGGTGAGTTCGACGTCGAGCGTGATGCCGGAGAGCGCGGTGAGCCAGTGGTTGTCCTGGAGGACGAGCGGGACGAGCGCGGGCCAGGTGTCGGTGACGGTGTGGCCGAGGCGCTTGGCGAGGGTGTACCCGAATCCGTCGGAGCCGGTCGCGGGCAGGGCCTTGCCGCCGGTGGCGAGGATGACGCGTTTGGCGTGAAGCGGGAGCTGGCCGTCGATGCTGAGTTTGAATGTGTCAGCGCCGGTGGGATGGGCGTCTTGCCCGTCATCAGGCCTTATGCCCGAATCCATCGGTGTTTCTAGCTCTGATTTGCTTCCGGCTTCGCCGGAACGACAGGCGGGACGCCTATCCCACCTTTCAATCCCAATTACCCGGCTGCTGGGTCTCAGTTCCACCCCCGCGTCGCGCACCGCCTTGATCAGCGCATCGAGCACGGTCCGCGCCTTGTCGGTGGTGGGGAACAGCTTGCCGGTGTCTTCGCGTTTGAGCTCGACGCCTAGTTCGTTGAAGAACGCTGTCGTTTCGTTGACGGAGAACGACTTGAGGATCTTCTTAACCGTGTTATTCGAGCTGCCGCCGAAGTAGTCGGCCGGGTAGATCACGTCGTGGGTGACGTTGCAGCGTCCGCCGCCGGCGATGAGGATTTTGGCGCCGACTTTCTTTGCGCCGTCGAGCAGGATGATCTTCGTGTCAGGCGGTGCGCTGCGACCCGCAAAGATCGCGGCCATGAGGCCCGCGGCGCCGGCGCCGACGATGGCGAGGTCGAAGGTGTTCTCTTCGCGATCCGACATGATGGGTAAGGACAGGCGTGTCGCCTGTTACAAAGGCCTCAGCCCAGGTGATTCAGCGGGTCGGCTTCGGTGATCGAGAGGCGGGCTTGCCCGTGCTACTTTTTGAAGCTATCCATCGACAATCCGCCGAGGCCCATGCCGCCGAGGTCCATGCCGCCCTTGAGGTTTTCTTTGGACTGCTTTTTCGCGGTGGTTTTGAAGAGCTTGACTTCTTCCTTGCCGCCCTTGCCGCCGCGCCCGCGGTCTCCGCCGCGCGGCCCCGAGTCTTTGCGGAGGGAGAGCGCGAGCTTGCGTTTTTCGGTGTCGATCTGCTTGATGCGGAAGTTTTTCTCGTCGCCGACGTTGACGATGTCGGTGACGTTCTTGACTCGGCCGTCGGCCAATTCGCTGATGTGAACCAAACCCTCGACGCCCTCTTCGAGTTCGACGAACGCGCCGAAGTCCTGGACGCTGACGACCTTGCCTTGCACCCAGCTGTCCTCGGCGAACTTGGCGACCGCGTCGGCCCAGGGGTCGCCGGCGATCTGCTTGAGGCTCAGGGACATCTTCTTTTTCTTGGCGTCGAGCGTGAGCACTTTGAGCCGCAGCGCCTGGCCGACACTAATGACGTCTTCGCACTTGCCGATGCGTTTCCAGCTGATCTCGGAGATGGGCAGGAGGCCTTCGACGCCTTCGCCGAGATCGATGAACGCGCCGAAGTTGGCGGTGCGGGTGACGGTGCCGGTGACCTCGCTGCCGGCGCTGAGGCCGGCCGTCGCGGTGTCCCACGGGTCGGGCTTGACTTGTTTTACCCCGAGGGCGATGCGTCCCTTGGCCTTGTCGATCTTGAGGACTTTGACCTGGATTTCGTCGCCGGGCTTCACGACGTCGCCGGGCTTGGAGACGTGGGTGTAGCTGAGGTCGGAGACGTGGCAGAGCCCGTCGACGCCGCCGATGTCGATGAACGCGCCGTAGTCGACGACGTTGGAGACCTTGCCGTCGAGTACCTGGCCGACCTCGAGGGTCTGCATGAGTTTTTCTTTGCTGGTCTTTCGGACGTGCTCGAGGTGAGCGCGTCGGCTGAGCATGACTTTCTTGTGCTTGCGATCGACCTCGGTGACGGTGGCTTCGAGCTTTTGGCCGGCGAAGGCTTCGAGGTCTTCGACGTGGTGCAGGTCGATCTGGCTGGCGGGCATGAAGGCGCGGATGTTGCCGACGAGTTCGAGCTCGAGCCCGCCCTTGTTGTGGCCGGTGACGCGGGCTTCGACGACGCTGCCTTTGTGGAGGGTGTCCCAGGTGGTGCGGGAGATCGCGCCCTCGCGAGAGAGGAACATCAGGCCCTGAGCTTCATCGACGTGATCGACGACGAAGTCCATGATCGATCCGAGGCGGGGCGATCGGTCGAACTGTTGCAGCGGGACGACGCCCTGAAGCTTGCCGGTGTCGCCGGTGACGTCGATGAAGACGTCTTCGCCGCGGATGGCGGAGATGCGGCCGCGTCGCAGTTCGTGGTGGACGGGTGCTTGTTCTGCGTCTGACTCAGCCGCGGAAGCGGCCTCCGCCTTTTCCGCCTCGTCCATGAGTTGTTCGATGGATTGGTCGCCGAGCGCCGCGGTGACCTCGGCGTCGATGTCGGCGGGGGCGGGCTCGGGCTGCGCTTCGTGCGCCGCGGGTAGTTGGTCGTCGGCTTTTGTCGTGGCCAGCGGCGTGGCGATCGGGCCGCCGGTCGGGGGTTGGGTCAGCGCCTCGGCGGGGGCCACGGGCGCGGGGGCGGGCTCGGGGGCCGGCGTCGGCTCGGGGGTCTGCTCGCTTGACGCGTCGCTGTCCGAGGCGGGGCTCGATTCACTTCCGGGGGCAGGCTTGTTGGTTTCGTCAGTCGTGTTCATCGCTTGGGTCCGGGCGTTGGCTCGGGCCTTTCGGGTTGCAAAAAACAAAAGCAGAGCGCTACTGTACCCCGGCGGGGCGTGGCACGCTAGGGGCTCGGGTTAGAGATCGATGACGGTACCTTGGACGGCGATTCGGCGGGCGGTTTGTCGCCGTAGGCCTTGAGTCGGCCGGCCAGCACGAGCAGCCGATCGACCACGACGCCGAGGACGAAGGTGATCAGCCCGGCGAGGATGAACGGCCGCGCCGACTCGGTTTCGACCTGGATCAAAGCGGTGGTCGACGTGTCTGGCTTAACGCGCCAACCCGTCTCGCTCGCCTGCCATTGCAGGTCGCCGCGCAGCCAATGAAAGGCGTATTGCCGAGACCGGCCGCGCAGGTCTTTCGCGACGTGGCCGAACGAGCTTGTCCCGGCGAGTCGGTAGCTCGCGGGTTGGAGCAGTCGTCCGTCGGCGTCCGCGTCGGCGAGGTGGACGGTGGCGTTGAACAGTTTGCTGCCGCTCGGCGGGTCGATGGTCGCGCCCAACGCGAAGGGCAGCTTCTTACTCGCCGGGCGAAACGCGAGGCCGACCGAGCCCAGGCCGTCGACGTTGAAAAAGCGTTTGGGCACGAGCGCGTCGCTGCCGTCGGGCTCGAAGGGCAGCCAGGCGGTGGTGGTCTGCGTGCCGCCGTCTTCGAGGTCGGCGGTAATCTCGATGGCGAGCAGGGCGTTGGCGGGATAGGGCAGGTTGTCGGGGCTTCGGTCCAGGCCTCGGTTCGGGGTCGCGGTTTGTTTGCCGTCGTCGGTCTCGGTCAGTGTGCCGTCGGCGAGGTAGGCCGAGGTCGTCATGCGCGTGCCAAAGCCGATGGCGGAGGCGAGTTTGGGGTCGTTGTGCAGCTTGAGGTCGGGCATCGCCTGGCCGGTCGCGTCGTTCCATCGCGGCAGGTTGTCGAGGGGCAGGGTGATCGGCGCGGCCCCGCCGACCATGACGACGAGGACGCGGTCGTGCGTGTCGCCGCAGCGCGTGGTGTAGTTGAGCGCGAGCGC
>JBMYUK010000136.1:0-6958 GCA_049605275.1 Phycisphaeraceae bacterium | reverse complement strand
GCCGCGGTCGTGCCGAGCACGAACAGGATGTTGAACAGGTTGGAGCCGGCGATGTTCCCGACCGCGAGGTCGGTCTCGTTGTTGCGCGCCGCGGCCACGGTCGTGCGCACGTGATTGGATTGCACCGCGCCCGTGGTCAGCAGGGTATCGGCGCCCCGGGCCATCGCCTCGACGACCTCGCGGCTCACCGCGCCGTGCCGGCGGAGGGTTTCGTCTTGCACGCCGAGTTCGGCGGTCTTCATCGCGTTGGCGTAGGTGACCCAGCCGCCGAGGACCGCGGCGCTCGACCCGGGCACGTCGGTGAGCATCGCGGCGATGAGCCCGCCGGTACACGACTCGGCGGTGGCGACGGTTTTGTGCTGCTCGGTGAGCAGTTGGATGACGGCGTGCTGGAGGGTGGTGTCGTCTTGGCCGAAGGCGAGCGGGCCGACGTGCTCGGTGACTTTGGCGAGGGTGTCTCGGAGTTGGGTCTGTGCGTGGTCTGGGTCGTCGGCTTCGCTTCGGACGCGGACGGAGACGAGGCCGTTGGCGACGGTGGTGCCGACGACGGGGTTTCGATCGCGGGCCATGAGGTCGCCGAGCTTCTCGGCGATGTCGGATTCGCCGGAGCCGAAGCTGTTGAGCTTGGCGGTGAGGATGGTGCGAGTGTTACCGGCGAGGGATCGGATGGCGGGCTCGATGTCGCGGTCGAACATGGCGATCATCTCGCGCGGGACGCCGGGGGTGACGAAGATCTCGCAAGCGCCCAGCGTCGCGCGGATGCCCGGCGCGGTGCCGCAGGTGTTCTCGATCATCGCGCTGGTCTGCGGGTGGGTCGCCTGCACGCGGTTGCGTTCGGGCATGGCTCGGCCGCGGCCCTTGAAGTAGCTCGCGATATGCTCGACGCTCGCGGGGTCCTCGACCAGTTCGACGCCCATCGCCTTGGCGAGCGCCGGGCGGGTGAGGTCGTCGTCGGTCGGCCCGAGCCCGCCGGTGATGATGAGGACGTCGGCGATCGCGGCGCAGGATTGGATGGTCTCGGCGATGAGGTCGAGGTCGTCGGGGACGGTGCGGTGCTGTCCGCAAGCGATGCCCAGCGACGCGAGCCGGGCGGCGAGCCAGGCGGCGTTGGTGTCGACCGTTTGGCCGAGGGCGAGTTCGTCACCGATGGAGATCAGGATGGCGGGCATGGTTTGGGGTGGGAGTTGGGAGTTAGGGGTTGGGGGTTGGAGCTTGCGTTACGAATCATAGAGGGTTTATCCGCACCGCCCCAAAACCCAATCCCCAAATCCCAACTCCCTATAATCCACTCATGACCACCACCGCTACGCTCATGGACGGGAAGCGCGTCGCCAGGGAGTTGCTCGACGCCGCGGCGAAGCGCGTCCAGTCGCTCAACGACACGACCGGTAAGACGCCGTGCCTCGCGACAGTGCTTGTGGGCAGCGATCCCGCGTCGATCACGTACACGCAGATGAAGCGCAAGCGCTGCGAGTCAATCGGCATGACGTCGCGCAAGATCGAACTGCCCGAGACCGCGACCACGCGAGACGTCGTCGATTGCGTCGCAGAGCTCGGCAGCGACCCCGCGGTCAACGGCATCCTGCTGCAGCACCCCGCGCCGCCGCACGTCGACGAGCGCGCGGCGTTCGAAGCGATCCCCGTCGGCAAAGACGTCGACGGCGTGACGTTCGGCTCGTTCGCCCACATGTGGTTTTCCCCAAGAAGTCTGCCGCTGCACGAACAGGGCTTTAAGTCTTGCACGCCGGGCGGCATCGTGCGGCTGATGGACGCGTACGACGTCGACATCGAAGGCAAGCACGCCGTCGTCATCGGCCGAAGCGCGATCCTCGGTAAGCCGATGGCCGGGCTGCTCCTGAACCGCAACGCGACGGTCACGATCTGCCACAGCAAAACCCGTGGCCTCGGCGAGATCGTCGCGCAAGGCGACATCGTCGTCGCCGCGGTGGGCCGGGCCAACTTCGTCAAGGGCGACTGGATCAAGCCCGGGGCCGTCGTCATGGACGCGGGCTACAACGAAGGCAACGTCGGCGACGTCGATTTCGAACCCGCGGCGGAGCAGGCCTCGCTGATCACGCCCGTGCCCGGTGGCGTCGGGCCGATGACCATCGCCACGCTGATCGAGCAAACCGTCACCGCGGCCGAGCGGCAGTGGGGCAATCCATAATTATCAAATGAGATGAACGCCGAGCCTCGCCCGGCCGCTACACCGTCAAGCCCATGTCTCAACTCTCGAACACCTACGACATCCAAAGGCCGACCGGCGTCTGCGCCGCGACCGGCCGAGAACTCGCGCCCGGCGAAACCGTCTACGCCGCGCTCGTCGATCCCCCGGCCGAAGATCGATCCGACGATCAGGCCAAGCCGAACGACAAAGGCGAACTGCCCATGCTCCGGATCGACGTCTCCGCCGACGCGTGGGAAGACCAGGACTTCCGCCCGCCGCACCTCTTCGGCTTCTGGCGGACCGAGGTGCCCGAGCCCAACGAGAAGAAAAAACTACTCGTCGGCGACGCCGCCATCCAGGAACTCATGCTCTCCATGGACGAGGCGACCGAAGCTAAACAACTCGCCTTCCGCTACGTCCTCGCGCTGATCCTGCTCCGCAAGAAGCTGCTGCGTCACGACGGCATCGACCGCCGCGAACAGGAAGAAGGCCCGGTGCAGGACTACTGACAGTTCACGCCCAAGCTCGACATCGCCAAGGGACACTTCGGCAAGTGGAACGAACAGGCCGGGTTCGAAGTCCTCGACCCGCACATCACCGAAGGCGAGATCGCCGGCGTCACCGAGCAACTCGGCCAGGTGCTGGAGCTCGACCTTTGATCGGCTTAGCGCGAAACAGGTCGTTTGCGCTGGCGTGCTGCGCGGCGCTCTCGCTCGTCGTCATGACCGGCTGCCAGCGGAGCCAGACGTTTAACACGCGGCCGGCGTTTATCTCGCCGATCACCCCGGCCGACATCGCCTATCCCGAACTGGCCGAGCGCTACAACGCCGCCATCGCACCGATCGACACGCTGTGGGCGCGCACCGACGTCGACATCGACTGGGTCGAAATCGACGAGCAAGGCGAGCGAAACGTCCGCAGCCAGAGCGGCGATGGCAAGCTTATCTTCCGCAGGCCCGGCGACGTCGCGATGACCGTCGAGAAGCTCGGCAAGACCTACCTCTGGGCCGGCGCCGACGAGCGACGCTACTGGCTCTTCGATCAGATCGACAGCGACAACAAGACCGCTTACGTCGGCGACTTCGACAAGCTCGGCGGCCCGGCCCGGCTCGCGTTCCCCCTGCCCGTGCGCCCGGACATGGTGCCGGAGCTGCTCGGCCTGGTCCCGCTCACCATCGCGCCCGAGGCCGAGCAGCCGCCGGTCGAGCTTTACAACGGCCAGTATCTCGTCGAGCTGCCGGGCAAGCGGCTGCTCATCGATCCCGAGACGTTTCGCCCCAGCCGCATCGACCTGACCGACCGCGCGGGCTTTAGTCTGCTGACCGCCAAGCTCGTCGGCCGATTCCCGGTCGAGGTCGACGGCTTTCGCGCGGTCGATCGCCCGCGCATCTGCGAGTCGGCCGCGGTGTTCGTCGCCGGCTACGAGTCGCGGCTGACGCTGTCGATCGACTTCGCCACCACGTCCAAGCGCAAGATCCGCGACCTGATGTTCGACTTCGATCGCCTGACCGCGGCGCTCAAGCCCGACCGCGTCGAGCCGCTGGATTTGGAGTGACGCGCCGCGTCGCGGGATTGCTTGCGTCGGTCACTTCGCCATGTCGTGCTTCATCACGCGCAGCGTCACGGGCAGAGCGAACTGCATGCCTTCGTCGACGGGTTCGGAGGGCTCGATCTCGCCGCCGAAACGCTCGACCAGTTCGTCGAGGATCGCCTGCACCAGGTCGTCGGGTGCCGATGCGCCGGCGGTGACGAGCACGGTCTCGACGCCGTCGAACCAGTCGTCTTGCAATTCGCTTTTGTCGTCGAGGAGCTTGGCGGGCGTGCCGTCGGTTTGGCTGATCTCGGTGAGGCGGACGGAGTTGGAGCTGTTGACGCTGCCGACGACGAGGGTAAGGTCGGCCGAGGGCGCGAGGGCGCGGACGGCGTGCTGGCGGTTGGTCGTCGCGTAGCAGATGTCTTCTTTGGGTGGGGCTTTGACGTGCGGGTACTTGCGTTTGATCGCGTCGATGATGACGTTCGCGTCGTCGATGCTGAGGGTGGTCTGCGTGAGGTAGACGATCGGATCGTCGGCGGAGAAGCGGGTGGCCTCGACGTCCTCGGGCGACTCGACGATGGTGATCGCATCGGGGGCTTCGCCGAAGGTGCCTTCGACTTCGTCGTGACCGGCGTGACCGACGAGCAGGATCTTGCAGCCCTGCTTGGCGTAGCGCCGGGCCTCGACGTGGACCTTGGTGACCAGCGGGCAGGTGGCGTCAATCATCTTGAGGCCGCGGGCCTTGGCGCGTTCGCGGACGGCGGGGGAGACGCCGTGGGCGCTGAAGACGACGGTCTGTCCGGCGGGGACTTCGTCGATGGAGTCGACGAAGCTGACGCCCTGTTTGATGAAGCGCTCGACGACGTGTTTGTTGTGGACGATCTCGTGAAAGACCCACAGCGGCGGGCCGATGAGATCGATCAGTTCCTGCACGGTGTCGATGGCCATGTGCACGCCGGCGCAGAAGCCGCGGGGGCTGGCGAGGATGATCTTCATACAAGTAGTTTAGGGCGTCGGGCGTCGGATTGGTGGTTTGCTGCTACTGCGTACCGATGGCGTCGAGGACGGCGGCGAGGGTGACGTCTTCGATGCGACCGGGTCCGCCGGGCGGGGCGACGAAGTTGAAGTGTTTGGCGCGCGGGGCGGATCGGGTTGGGTCGGTCGGGCCGAGGATACCGAGCGTGGGCGTGCCGGCCTGTGCGGCGAGGTGCATCGGCCCGGCGTCGTTGCCGATGAACAGGCGCGCGCTCTGCAGAACCGGCAGCAGCGCATCGGCCGTGCGGTACGACTCGCTGCCGAGGGCTTCGGTCCAGCGGTGCAGCCGATCGGGCGACCACCGTTCGAGCTCGACCTCGCCGAAGACGGGACGGACGCGGTCGCCGCGCGCCGCGAGCGCTTCGATGAGCGCTTCGTATCGCTCGACCGGCCAGCACCGTTTGATCGCGCTGCTACCGGGGTGGATGACGATCGGCCCGCCGGCGTTGGGCGAGGTTCTCGGCTCGATGGGCTTGAGGTCCAGGCCTTGCTCGCGGAATCGATCGGCGATCCAGTCGGTGAAGTGCCGGTCGACCTCGGCGCTGGGCCGGGGCTCGACGAGGACGAGTTCGGCATCGGGCGCGAGTCGGCGGACGTTTTTCGCCCAGGCGTCTTCGTCGGCGCTGAGCAGGCTGACGACCCGCGTGGCCGAGTCGAAAAGATCTTGAACGGCGGGGCTGACGCGGGTGGGTCCGCCCTCGGCGTGGAGCCTGGTGAACTCGAAGAGCTCGATGTCCATGGGCGCGGTGCCGATCAGTCGCGCGGCGAGCGAGGCGCGCTGCCACGGCGCGACGACGGTCATGGGCCTTGGCATCGCGCGCAAGAGCGGGAGCAGCAGCAGGAACTCGTCCAGCGGTCCGGCATGGAAGACCAGTTGCATGGGTAAAGCATACCGCTGGTCGGCCTGTGAAGCGATGGATTGGGCGGGCTCTGCCGGTCTCGCGGCGGGTTGTGCCGGTCGTGCGGGCGGTTGGCGTCGCGCGGCGATTCGGCGAGGCCGAGGCGTTAAGCGAGCCCAAGCAACGTCCGATCATTACCGCGGGCAGGCGACGCCGGCCCGGATTCAGGCCCGCCCCTCGGCGGTCCAGGGAAACGGAGAGAGGAAACCTTATGCCCAGCCGGCGCGTTAAATCCGATCTAGAGGTCTATCTCAAGCAGATCGACGAGAGCCCGCTACTCAACCGCGAAGAAGAGGTCATGCTCGCCCGACGCATCCGCGACGAAGGCTGCATGGCCTCCCGCGAGCACATGGTGCGGTCCAACCTGCGTCTGGTCGTCTCGATCGCCAAGCGCTATATGAACCGCGGCCTGCCGCTGCAAGACCTCATCGAAGAGGGCAATATCGGGCTGATGAAAGCGGTCGAAAACTTCGACCCCGAGTTCGGCGCCCGCTTCTCGACCTACGGCACGTGGTGGATCAAACAGGCCATCAAACGCGCCCTCATCAACGCCGTTCAGCCGATTCACATCCCCGCCTACATGGTCGAGTTGATCGCCAAGTGGAAGCGTGCGTCGCGCGATCTTGAAGAAGTGCTCGGGCGACAACCGAACACCAAAGAACTGGCCGAGAAGATGGAGCTGCCCGAGAAGAAGGTGCGGATCATCAAGAAGGCGGTGCGCGCCAGCCAGCGTCCGTCGCAAGAGGGCGGCGGCGGTGATAACGACGCGCCGTCGATCGGCGAGTATGTCGCGGACGATCGGCTTATGCCGCCGGACGAAGCGGTGCTGCTCGAAGACGACTTGTCGACGATCGCCGAACTGCTCGACGCGATCGACGACCGCGAGGCGACGATCCTCCGCCTCCGCTACGGGCTCGAAGGCGACGAACCGCTGACGCTCAAAGAGATCGGCGCGGTGGTCGGCCTGACCCGCGAGCGCGTCCGACAGATCGAGATCGAAGCGCTGCGCAAGCTCAACCAGCGCATGGAATCCGACCGCCCGCTGGCCGCCATCCGCGCCCGCGAAGCCTACGCCCAGCGCAAGGGTGCGTGACGCGCATCGAGCGTCGGTGACAACAAAAGACTTTCTCCTGGCATCACCTGTGTGGGTGGTGCTTTTTTTAAGAACTTGTATGAGGAGTCGAAAATAGCCGGCGGCCTACGGACGCCGGACGAGAGAACAGGCCGGGAGTCTCAACAAACAACCGCTTTCGCGTCCGGAGCCCGTAGGTCTCCGGCTATCGATGGGCACGTCTCATACACGTTTTAGGTCTGGTCGTTTGT
>JBMYUK010000135.1:0-6996 GCA_049605275.1 Phycisphaeraceae bacterium | reverse complement strand
CGGCAAGGTCGTCAAGCTCGACGAGACCACCCGCGTCCCGATGGCCGAGAGTAAGAAAAAGCAGATCCGCGTCGCCACGACCGTCGTCTTCTTCGCCGTCATCCTCGCCGTCGTCGTCGCGGCCGGCGTCGGCATCATCGCCATGATGGGCGGCCCCGGCGCCGTCGGCATCGGCGGCAACGACGGACCCGTCGCCTACGACCCCGCGACCAACCCTTACGACATGACCGCCGCCAACGTCGCCGGCCTGCCCCTGCCCGAGGGACAGACCACCGTCGTCATCGAGGCCTCCGAGTACAGCGCCGACTGGATCGCACAGGCCAAGGACCTCATCGTCAACGGCCTGACCAAGGAGGCCGGCGGCGCCGAGGTCGCCCTCATCGCCGCCGCCGACAAACCGATCAATCTCGCCGGCGGCGCGCCCCGCAAGCTCCCCCTCAAGGCCGGCGAACTCAACGCCTGGTTCGACGACCTGCCCGACACCGGCGAGGCCGATCTCACCGCCGCCCTCCGCACCGCGACCGGCGGCGTCCTCCAAACCCTCATCCTCGTCATCGGCTACGCAGACACCGCCGACATCGAAGCGTGGGACGCTGTCGTCGCCGACCAGGACGGCCTCACCGTCCACACCGTCCTCATCGGCAACGACTCCGCAGAGGTCCGCGGCTGGATGGCCAGCCGAGACGGCAGCATCACCGTCGTCCTGTTGCCCAGCGAGATCGAGGCCCTCAAAGAGATGGCCGGCCAGACCGAATCGAACTGAGCAGACGGCTCGGAATCCATCCCCCGAATCCATCTCTAAGTCATTGTTGGACCGCCGCGCCGCGTATCATGCGATGTTTTCACGCGTCACATCGACGACGCCTATCGCATACAGGACGACCCGCCCCATGACCACGCGCTCCCGATGTTTCGCCTTGCTCAGCGCCTGCCTCGTCTGTCTCGTCGGCTTCGGCTGCGCGACCACCGCCCCGAACCCGTCGACCGCGACGACAGGAGTCGACGAACCGCCCGCCGCTACCCAGCCACTTGTCCGCGGCGACAAAGACTCGGCCTACGGCGTCGGCGGCACCGCTCAACTCTTCCCCGACATGGGCGACTACCGCAGACCCGTCACCACCGACGCGCCCCTCGCCCAGCGCTACTTCAACCAGGGGCTTAAGTGGATCTACGCGTTCAACCACGACGAAGCGGTGCGCTCGTTCACCAAGGCGACCGAGATCGATCCGACCTGCGCGATGGCGTGGTGGGGCATCGCCTACGCGCAGGGCCCCAACTACAACGCCTCGAACCTCAACCCCGCGCGACGCGCCGCGGCGTGGGACGCGATCCAACGCGCGATCGCCGAACTCGACCGCGAGACCCCAGCCGAGCAGGCGCTCGTCCGCGCGACCGCGCTGCGCACCGTCGAGCCCGCGGTCTTCGATCGACTCGAAGGCGAAGCGAAAAAGCTCGCGCCCAAACAGGCCAAGGCCGCGTTCGCCAAGGCCATGGCCAAAGTCTGGGCCGATCACCCCGACGACGCGGACCTCGGCACGCTCTACGCCGACGCGATGATGCTCAACAACCCTTGGCGGCTCTTCAAATCCGACGGCACGCCCGCGCGGGCCGAGACCCTCGACATCATCCAGACCCTCGAGGCCGTCATGCGCTTCGCGCCCATGCACCCGGGCGCGAACCACCTCTACGTCCACGCCGTCGAAGCGGGCCGAGACAAACAGCGCGGCGTCGCGGCGGCCGATCGCCTGAGCACGCTCGTGCCGATGTCCGGCCACCTGACCCACATGCCCTCGCACATCTACGTGCAGGCCGGGCTCTGGGAACGTGCGATCGATCAGAACCTGATCGCGCTTAAAACCGATCGCGCGTACCTCGAACGCTCGCCCGCGCACTTTCGGCAGCACGGCTACATCGCCCACAACGGCCACATGCTCGCGTTCGCCGCGATGATGGTCGGCCGAGAGGAAGACGCCATGCGCGGCGCGATGCACGCCTGGAACACCATCCCCGACGACCTCATGGACACGATGGGCAGGCGCTACGATCGCGCGCTGTGCGCGAGGCTCGACGTCATGAAACGCTTCGGCCGATGGGATCAGATCCTCGCCGAGCCCAAGCCCCCCGAGATGCTCCGCCTGACCACGGCGGTGTGGCACATGTGTCGGGCCGTCGCGTTCGCCGCGAAGAAAGACTTCGACAACGCCGCCATCGACCAGGCCATCTTCAAACAGCTGCGCGCTAAACGCCAGAAGGACAAGCTGCTTCGCCTCTACGACCACTTCATCGCCGCCGAGATCGCGCTGCACAAAGAACAGTGGAGCCGGTCCATCGACGAGTTGCAAAAAGCCATCGCCATCGAGGACACGCTCGGCTACGGCGAGCCGCCGCGACACCTCCAGCCCGTGCGACACACCCTCGGCGCGGTCTACGCCCAGGTCGGCGACTACGCCAACGCCGAACGCGTCTACCGCGAAGACCTCGACAAGTGGCCGGGCAACGGCTGGTCGCTCTTCGGCCTCGCCCGCGCGCTCAACGAGCAAGGCAAGACCGACGAAGCCGACCAGGCTCTCGCCGCCTATCAAGACGCCTGGCGACACGCCGACCAACCCCTGCGAACCAGCTGCAAGTGCATCCCGAAGCTCTAGCCCCGAGACGCCCGCCCACCCGAAACACCTCTGCGATTGCCCGGCGTCCGTAGCCGCCGGCTATTTCGCCGCGGTCCAGTGGATTACCATGGTCGGATGCTTCAGCGGGTCGAAGAACGGATACACGCGGGGATCGAGTCGGGCCTGCACCTCGGGGCGCAGGTGTGCATCTCGCGCGGAGGTGAGGTCGTCGACGAACTCGCGATCGGTGAGGCATCGACCACGCACGCGGTGGCGGGCGACTCGATCGCGTTGTGGATGTCCAGCGGCAAGCCGGTGACCGCGATTGCGATCCTCCAACTCGTCGAGCGAGGCGAGATCGAACTGGACGACCCGGTCGCGGCGTGGCTGCCGACGTTCGCGGCGCACGGCAAGCAAGCGATCACGGTCCGCCACCTCTTGACGCACACCGGCGGGTTTCGCAACGCCGGCTTCAGGTTCCCGCAAGACGATTGGGACGCGATCATCGCCGCGATCTGCGACGCCGAGCCGGAGTGGGAGCCGGGCGCACGCGCCGGCTACCACGTGCAGACGTCCTGGTTCGTCCTCGGCGAGTTGGTCCGTTTAGTCGACGGTCGGCCGATCGATCGCTATGTGCGCGAGACGATCTTCGAGCCGCTGGGCATGATCGATTCGTGGATGGGGATGCCCCCCGGAATTTACAACGGCTACGTGGGGCGTGGCAGATTGCTTGCGATGCCCAACACCTCGACGGGCAAGGCCGTGAACACGTCGATGACAGGTATCGATTGGTCGACCCGTCCGCGGCCCGGCGGCAACTGCATGGGGCCGATCCGCGAATTGGTTCGGCTGTACGAGATGCTGCTGGGCAAGGGCGAGCGGCGGGGCGTGCGACTGCTGCGACCCGAGACCGTTGCCTCCATGACCACTCGGCAGCGCGAGGACATGGTCGATCAGACCTTCAAGCAGGTGGTCGACTGGGGGCTGGGCGTGTCGATCAACTCTGCGCATCACGCGCCGGGCGGGGCGTGGCATCGGATCCCATACGGGTACGGGCCGCACGCGTCGCGGCAGACGTTCGGGCACGGCGGGGCGCAGTCCTCGCTGGGTTTCGCGGACCCGGCGCACGACCTGGCGGTAGGGATCGTCTTCAACGGCATGGCGGGCGAGGCGAAGCACCACGTGCGGATGAACGGGGTGCTGGAGGTGTTGTTCGAGGACTTGGGGTTGGTTTGATCGGGGGTGTTGTCAGCGTTCGCGGTCGAGCAGCCGGTAACTGATCGCCTCGGCGACGTGGGCGAGTTGGACCGATTCGCTCTGGTCGAGGTCGGCGATGGTGCGGGCGATGCGGCGGACCTTGTCGTAAGCGCGAGCGCTCAGGCCGAGTTCGGTCATGGCCTGTTTGAGGACGTCTTTGCCGGCGTCATCGAGCGCGGCGTGCCGGTCGAGTTCGCGTCCGGAGAGCAGGGCGTTTCGTTTAAGCGGCCCGCCGTTGCGTTCGCTGGCAGCGGCGCGTGCGGCGAGGACCTGTTTGCGCAGGTCGGCGGAGGATGAACCGGTGCGTTTGCCGGTGAGTTGTTGGTAGGGGACCTTGGGGACTTCGACGTGGATGTCGATGCGGTCGATGAGCGGGCCGGAGAGCTTGGCGAGGTAGCGGTCCATCTCGCGTTGGCCGAAGGCGTCGGCGGGCTTGTCGCCTTTGGGCGTGGGGTTCATGGCGCAGACGAGCATGAACTGTGCGGGGAAGGTGATGGAGGAGTGGGCGCGTGCGATGGTGACCTGGCCGTCTTCGAGGGGTTGTCTAAGGGTTTCGAGGACGGGGCGTGGGAACTCGGGCACTTCGTCGAGGAAGAGGACGCCGTGGTGAGCGAGCGAGACCTCGCCGGGCCGGGGGACGGAGCCGCCGCCGATGATGGCGGGGGGCGAGGCGGTGTGGTGGGGGGTGCGGACGGGTCGCTGGGTGATGAGGGATTGACCCTTGGGGACCTGTCCGACGGCGGAGTAGATGCGGGTGACTTGGAGCGCTTCGTCGCGCGAGAGCGGCGGGAGGATGCCGGGCAGCGCGCGGGCGGCCATGGTCTTGCCCGTGCCCGCGGGGCCGATCATGGCGATGTTGTGGCCCCCGGCGGCGGCGACAGTCATCGCGCGTTTGACCGCTTCCTGGCCTCGGATGTCGGCGAAGTCGGCGGCGGGCATGGCGGTTTGCAGTTGTTCGTCGACGTCGATCGGCGCGACCGGTTCGATCTCGTGTTGGCCGTTCAGAAAGGAGACCACCGACGCGAGGGTGTCCGCGGGGTAGACGTCGATGCCATCGACGGCGGCGGCTTCGTGCGCGTTGTCCATCGGGACGACGACGCCGTCGAAGCCGAGCTTCTTGCACAAGAGCGCGAGGTTGATGACGCCGCTGACCGGGCGGACGCGTCCGTCGAGCGCGAGTTCGCCGGCGAACATGAGCCGCTTGTGTCGGTCGGTGCCGATGACGTGTTCGGCGAGCAGCACGCCGACGGCGATGGGCAGATCGTAGACCGGTCCTTCCTTGCGGATGTCGCCGGGGGCGAGGCTGATCAGCAGCCGCGCAAAGGGAAAGGGGTAGCCGGTGTTGGTCACGGCCGAGCGGACGCGTTCGATCGATTCTTTAACCGCGGCATCGGGCAGGCCGACGATCGTGGTCTTGGGCATGGCGTCGGCGACGACGTCGACTTCGACTTCACACGCGATGGCGTCGATGCCTTGGAGAACGAAGCTGTGAGCCTGGGCGAGCATGGCGTGGAGTGTAGCAAGCGGATTGTTACCTGCGTGACAACTAGCTGTCACCACCGCGGCGCGTCATGGGGGCGATCGTGGAAGTGCGACGTCGGATGCCTTCCATCGTGCCGGATGCTGTCGATCGCGCCGGTTATGCGGGCGAGGCGGTCTGCGTCGCGACCGTTTTGCGCGGAATCGGGTCAGTCGCCCGTCCGTTGGATCGATCCAAAGAGCATGCCGCATCGCAACATCAACTACTTCTCGAAGGCGTTTGCCAAGTCTCAAGAAGACGAACACCGCAAGGGCGGACGCTTCGGGGCGTCGGGCGTGAAGACCAGCCTGGGACGCGTCGTCGATCTGTCGCACTGCGGCGCATCGATCATCAAGCGCCGATGGCACGCGGTCCCCGACGACACCTTCGAGTTGCAGGTGCGGTTTGCCGAGCTCTCGGTGTCGCTGCAGGCCCGCGTGGTCCGGCAAACCAAAGAGCGCGGCCTGGGCACGATCCTCGGCCTCGAGTTCGTCGACGTCGCGGACGCTCAGCGCGAGGCGATCAAAGAGATCATCCGCAACAGCCGCTGCTGGGAAGTCTTCGATCAATCGAACCCGGGTTCGTCTGAGCAAAACGTCGCGTGAGCATCGGGCGAGCGTCGCTTAAGAATGTGTAAGAAAAAATGGGGTGGCGTCTCGCCCGACGTTTGGGCGCAGCCCTAAGTTCTACCATTCACGACTTCGTCGCGACGACAGGCGGGACGCCTATCCCACCTGAGGCACTTCTCGTACACGTTTTAAAGAACGAAGTTGGACAGGTCGGCGTCGGCGACGATCGGCGCGACCTGCTGCTTCACGAACTCGGCGGTGACGGCGAAGTCGGCATCGCCCGCGGCGACGCGCTCGGGCGCATCGAAGTTGACCTGCTCGAACACCTTCTCGACGATCGTCATCAGCCGGCGGGCGCCGATGTTTTCCTGTTGCGCGTTGGCTTTCGCGGCGAGGTCGGCGATCGCGTCGATGCTCTCGGGCTCGAAGACGACGTCCAGCCCCTCGACGCCGAGCAGCGCCTGCTGCTGGGTCGTTAACGCGCCCTTGGGCTCGGTCAGGATGCGCACGAAGTCGTCCTTGGTCAGCGGCGAGAGCTCGACGCGGATCGGGAACCGGCCCTGCAACTCGGGCATCAGGTCGCTGACCTTCGCGAAGTGAAACGCGCCGGCCGCGATGAAGAGGATGTGATCGGTGTGGACGATGCCGTGCCGGGTGTTCACCGCCGAGCCTTCGACGATCGGCAGCAGGTCGCGCTGCACGCCCTGACGCGAGACGTCCGGGCTGCCCTTGCCCCCGCTCGCGCCTTCGGGCGTCGCGATCTTGTCGATCTCGTCGAGGAAGACGATCCCGCTCTGCTCGGTGCGCTCGATGGCTTCGCTCACGATCTTATCTTCGTCGAGTAGCTTCTCGGTTTCCTGTTCGACCAGGATGCGGCGGGCGTCGACAACCTTGACGCGCTTGCGCTTATTCTGTTCGGGGATGAGCTTTTCGAACATGTCCGACATCGACGGGTCCATCTGGTCCAGGCCCATGTTGGCGAACATGACCGAGGTCTGCGGCCGACTGCTGAGCGTGAGTTCGACTTCTTTGTCGTCGAGCGCGC
>JBMYUK010000134.1:0-7012 GCA_049605275.1 Phycisphaeraceae bacterium | reverse complement strand
CGGTTCGCCGCTCTCGACGTCGCGATCCAGCTCCGGCCGATAGCCGACCTCCGACAAGAGCAACCACTGAAACCGCAAGAGCGCCCCGGCGATCGCGCTCGGCTCGGCGATCGCCCGCAACAAGTCACGCATCGCCGCGAACGCGCCCGCGTGCGGGTCTTCGTCGGCCAGCAACGCGTTCGACAGGTCGGCCGCATACATCGCCGACCACTGCGCACGGAGATCGGTCCGCAGGTGGTAGTGATCCCGCTGCAGGTCCCACTCGGTCACCGCGGCGAGTTGCGTGGTCGGCCGCGTGGTAAAGACGACCTGGCCCATGCTCAACAGATTGACCCCGCCGGAGAAACGCGCGATCGCCGAAGGGCTGTTGCGTCGCGATCCCTTGGCCAGCCCGCGGACCTTGCCGTACCGCTCGGTGAGGAGCACGAGGACCTGACTCGATTCGGACCAGTCCGAGTCGCGGATGCAGATCGCCGTGTCGGTGCGCCGGGGCATGGAAGTAGCGTAGCGTGAACGCGAACTCGGGGATCGATCGTGGCAGTGGTACAATCGGTTTTCTCGCAACACCTAACGAAACGAGGTCCCATGCGAACGATCGCCGCCCCGCTGCTGTTGCTGCTCGCGTTCTCATTCACGGCGACGTCACACGCCGACGAGCCACTGCCACTGCCCGGCGATGACACCGCTACGATCGTCATCGAAAACCCCCCGCCGTCGGGCGCCGAGCCGCTGGTCCAACGCCTCAAGCAGGTGCTCAAGCCCACTCAGAAAGTCAAGATTCTGCCCGCACCCGATCGCCGAACGGTACGGCTCGAAGTCACCGACGTCCGCGACCTGCGCGCGCTGGCAAACAAGATCCCGTTCGGCCAACTCGAATCGATCGACCAGCGGACCCGAACCATCACCGTCGATTACGAGGACTAACCGCCCGACGCGATGCTGCTGACCTGGAAGATCGGCAGCAAGAGCGCGATCGCGACGAAACCGATGATCGCGCCCAGCGTGACGACCATCGCCGGCTCGATGTAGGCCGTCGCCTGCTTGACCTGCTCGTCGAACTCTTCTTCGGTGTAGTCGGCGACCTTGTGCATCACCACGCCCAAACGCCCCGCCTTCTCGCCGGCGAAAACCATCTGCGCGACGCTCCGCGGGATCAACTCGCTCGAAAAGAACGGCGAAGACAGCTGCGAACCGTTGCGCAGCCGATGATCCACCTCGTCCCAGAACCCGTTGAACTCGTTGTTCTTGGTCACCGACCGCGCGATCGGGATCATGTCGAGGATCGGAACGCCCGCGTCGAGCATCGTGCCCATCGTCCGCATCGAACGCGTCACGTACAACTTGCGAAACAACGGCCCGAGGATCGGCAGGTTCAGCTTCAACTTGTCGGTGATGCGGATGCCCGCCTCGGTCGTAAAACCCGCAACGGTTAACGCGACAAGCCCGAAGATCACGATCAGATACGCCCACCACTGATGCTGCACGCTGTCGCTCAGGCCCATCAGCATCCGCGTCGGTGTCGGCAAGGCCGCGCCGCGGTTCGAATAGATCGATGCAAACCGCGGCAAGACAAACAGCAGCAGCCCCGACGTGATCACCAGGACCGCGCTGATCATGATCGCGGGATACGTCAGCGCGCTCTTGATCTTCCGGGTCGTCACCGCTTCCTTGGCCATGTACTTGCTGATGCGATCGAGCATCTTGCCCATCGTGCCCGACAACTCGCTCGCGCGAACCAGAGAGACCATCACCGTCGGGAACACCTTCGGGTGCGCTTCGAGCGCCGTGGACAATTCGCGACCGCCGCGGACCTCGTCGGCGACTTCCTGTAACACCTTCTTGAACCCTTCGCTCTCCGACTGATCCGCGCAGCACGACAGCGCCTCGCTGATTGATACGCCGGTCTCGACCATCACCGCCAACTGATGGGCGAACGTGATGACGTCCTGTCGTCGGATCTTCTGTCGGCCGACGGTCGGCTCCCACTCTTCGTCGTCCGCGGAACGGTCGATCGTCGCGGCGACGCTCGGCGCTTGCGCCTTAGCGCTGGCGGCTTTGACCGCCTTGGCCGCCTTCGCCGCTTGACCCGCCGCCTCCTGCACCGCGATCACGAACATGCCCTGGCCGCGCAGAATCGCCCCGGCCTGCGAGGCGCTCGGCGCCGCAACGGTTCCCGTGTTGAGTCGGCCCTGGCCGTCTCTCGCTTTGTACTGAAACTGTGCCATCACTCAAGTGCCGATGCGTCAGACCGCAACGACCTTGAAAACCTCCTTGAGCGTCGTCATCCCGGCCATCACCTTCGTGATGCCGTCCTCTTTCAATGTGATATAGGTCGATCCCTTGCCCGCGAGCATGCGAATCTCCTGCAGGCTCGCGCCCTTGCTGACCGCGTCCATGCACGCGGCATCGGGCACGAACAATTCGTACAAGCCCATCCGCCCGCTGTAGCCGCTGTTGCGACACTTCTTGCAGCCCGCGCCTCGCAGCGTCTGCGTGATCTCGTAGCCCTCGCGCGACAGGTGTTCGATGATGTTCCGGTCGAACTCGTCGTGCACCGCAGGCTCGGCGCAGTGCGAGCAGATCTTTCGTACGAGCCGCTGGGCGAGCACGCCGCGCAGCGCCGCGGCGACGAGATAGGGCTCGACGCCGATGTTGATCAGTCGCGTCACGGCCGATGGCGCGTCGTTGGTGTGCAGCGTCGAGAGCACGAGGTGGCCGGTGAGCGCGGCCTGGGTCGCGATCTTCGCGGTTTCCTGGTCGCGGATCTCGCCGAGCATCACGACGTCGGGGTCCTGACGCAGGAGCGCCCGCAGCGCCTTCGCGAAGGTGAAGCCGGCCTTGTCGTGCGTCTGGAACTGGTTGATTCCCGCGAGGTTGTATTCGACGGGGTCTTCGACCGTGCTGATGTTGATGTCTTCGCGGTTGATCTCGGCAAGCGCACCGTAGAGCGTCGTCGATTTACCCGAGCCGGTCGGCCCGGTCACGAGCATAACGCCGTTGGGCTGTCCGATGAGCATGCGAAGGGTCTTGAGCATGTGCTCGGAGAAGCCGAGCTTGTCGAGGTTCGCGACCGCGTTTTTCTGGTCGACGATCCGCATGACGACCTTCTCACCGAACTTGCCTGGCATGGTCGAGACGCGCAGGTCGATCTGACGGTTATCGACGCGGATCGTGATCGCGCCATCCTGCGGCACGCGACGCTCGGAGATATCCAGCGACGCCATGATCTTGATCCGCGACACCAGCGACGGCAGCAGGTGGTACGGCGGCGTCAGCTTCTCGTACAACCGGCCGTCGACGCGATAACGCACGCGCAGCGTCCCGTCGTCCGGCTCGATGTGGATGTCGCTGGCCGACTCGCGCACCGCGCTGAGCATCACGTAGTTCACCAGCTTGATCACCGGCGATTCGTCCGCGCCGTCCCCGGCCGAGACGTCGATGCTCTGGTTCTCGACCAGGTCGATGTTGTCCAGATCGAACGCGTCCATCTCCTCGTCGATGACGAAGACGTCGGCCTCACTCTGCCGCATCGTCGCGAGCACCGCGCGGATGTCCTCGAGCGTCGCGGCGACCAGTTGGACCGTATGCCCGCTCATCCGGCCGATTTCCTCGGCGATGAAGACGTTGGCCGGGTCGTGCACCGCGACGGTCAATCGACCTTCGACCAAGAACATCGGGACGACGCCCTGTTTCTCGCAGTACTCCAGCGGCAAGACCTCGCAGAGCGCGGGGTCGACGAGCGACGCGTCGATGCGCGCAAATGGCAGGCCGTAGCTGTCGGCGACCGCGGCCATGACCTGATCCTGGCTGACGAATCCTAGCTCGACGAGCACGCCGCCGAGGAGTTTTCGTCCGTCAGAGTTGCGCTGGTACTCGAGCGCGCTGGACAATTGCTCGGGCGTAATCATGCCTCGATCGACCAGCAGATCTCCGACGCGAGGCGGCGCAGCGGTGTGAGCGGGTTGGGCGTCTTGCATCGTCTAGCTTTCGGTGCGGGTTCGGCGTCGGCGACTCACGACAAGCGGATCAAAGGTCGGTATGCCCCAGCGAATCGACCGCGGCGTCGACGTCGGGGTGGCAATCGAATCGCGAGTTCAGCCGCGTGACTTCGAGCACCTTGCGGATGTGCTCGGGGCAACCGGCCAGGCGGACCTGGCCCAACAACTCGGCGCACTTGTCCTGCAGCCAGAGCAGCGACTCGAGCCCGCGCGAATCGATGAACTCCAGCGATTCGAGGTCGAGCACGAAGTCGCGCACGTTCTGATCCAGGCGTTGGAGCGTCTCGCGTTGAAAGCGGGCCGACTCGTCGACGGAGAGGTCGCCGCTGATCGACAAGACGGTGACCGGGCCTTTGTCTTCATATGAGATTTTCATGCGCTCATCTCCTGGGGTGGGATGCCGGGCCCGATCATGTCGCGGACCTTGCCGGTCAGCTCGCGCGGGCTAAAGGGTTTGTGGATCACTTCGGCGATGCGGTGGCTGCTGTCGGCGAGAATCTGCGGCCGAGCGGTCACCATCAGTACCGGCAGCGACGCGGGCAGCTCGTTGGAGAGGTCCACGCCGTTCATCCCCGGCATCGAGTGATCGAGGATGACCAGCTTCAACTCGAACGCCGCGGCCAGCTCGAGCGCCCGCTGTCCGTTCCGCGCGGACACGACCTCGTAGCCCTCCTTGCGCAGCGTCATCGACAGCAAGCTCAGAATGTGCTGCTCGTCGTCGACGATCAGAATCCGCGGACGGCTCATGCTTCTGCTCCACGCCTCCTCGGCGTAGCGATAACAACTGGGCGGACCTTACGGCAAGCACCGCATCTAACGGCTATGTCGGTCAGGTCGGCAGACGGGTTAAGCCCTTAAGCAACCACCTCGCTCCAACCCTCAACTCGCCGAGTGCGCATCGCTCGTAACCCCGCTCTAAGCGAGTGCGGAAGACAAAGACGTCCGAAAACAGCGCTTGCTCCGATAAACGAACGGGGCGATACCACTGGTCATAAGCCTGCCGCGTGACGCCGGCCTTGCTACGATGGTCTTTTATTCAAAGAGAAAGACCGCCCATGCCCGCCGCTGACCCCCGCATCACGATCGACACGCTCAAGGCCGCACAAAACATCGATGGCGTCTTCGCCGTGCAGAATCTTCAGCTCGGCAAGACCAAGGCGGGCAAGCCTTACCTCAAGATGCTGATCGGGGACAAGACCGGCAAGACGCCCGGAAGGATGTGGTCCGCGACCGAAGAGCTCTACCAGTCGCTGCCGACCGACGGCTTCGTCTATCTGCAGGGCCAGACCCAGCCGTACCAGGGCGAGATGCAGATCATCGTCCACAACATCCGAGCGCATCACCCGACCGAGCGCGAGCTCATGGAACTGCTGCCCGCGACCAAGCACGACGTCGACGAGATGTTCGCGCAGGTGCTCCGCCTGTTGCAATCGATCGAGCACCCGGCGCTTAAGTGCCTGGTCGATCGCTACCTCGAGGACGGCGACCTGATGCAGCAGTTCTGCCAGGCTCCCGCCGCGCAGACGCTGCACCACGCGTATCTCGGCGGGCTGCTCGAACACACGCTTTCGCTGATGCAGTTGGCCGACACGATGGTCGGGCACTACCCGCACCTGTCGCGCGACATCGTGCTCATGGGTTTGTTCCTCCACGACCTGGGCAAGTGCCAGGAGCTGACGTGGATGGAGGGCTTCGGCTATTCGATGGACGGGCAACTGGTCGGGCACATCGGCCGCGGCGTCGTGATGCTCAGCGAGAAGTGCAAGGCCTGCGAAGACGAGGAGCTCGGCGAGGCGGCCGTCTCAGTACCCGGCGAATTGCGCATGGTGCTCGAGCACGTCATTCTAAGCCACCACGGCGTGCCCGAGTTCGGCGCGTTGAAACTGCCGGCCACGCCCGAAGCGATCTTCATCAGCAACCTCGACAACCTCGACGCGAAGATGAACATGGCCTTGGATGCCGCGGCTCGGGACAAGCTCGACGACCAGGCCGACCTCGGCAGCGACTTCACCGAGAAGATCTGGGCGCTGGGCACAAAACTCTACCGCCCCGACCCGAGCAAGGGGTGAGACGCGGCCGGTCTGCGCACAGCCGCGTCTCGGTTTGTCATCGCTGATACCGATGCACTCGAGGCGAGACGGCTCATGTTCACGCGGAGCCGGGGAAGGCGATGGGCTCGCCGGTGAGTTCGCGGTAGTGGGTGGTGAGCCGTTGGAGCTGGTTGGCGGCGAGTCGATTTTCGGCGACGTAGGTCTTGGCGGATTGACCGAGGGATCGCCAGGCACGGGGCTTGGTCGCGAAGCCGACAAGCGCTTTGGCCCAGGCCTCGGGCGTGGGGTTGTCGAGGACGCGTGCCGTTTGGCCGTCGACGAAGTAGTCGAGGAGGGGATCGTTGCAGGCGAGGACGGGGACGGCGTGGCCCATCGCTCGGAGGGTGAGGGAGCGCGCTCGGCCGAGGGGTTGGGGGTGGACGAGCGCGCCGGCACGGAGGAGGACTTCGCGGTGGCCCAGGCGTCGGGGTATGAGCGTCGCGTTGGCGAGCAGGCCTTCCTGGCTGATCGCGCGCCAGAGTTTGCGGGGGTCTTGGCGTTGGCCGTCGAAGAAGAGTTGGAGATCGGGCTGGACCTGAATGGCTTGCTTCGCGCCTTTGAGCAGTCGATCGACGTGGTCGTCGAAGCCGCCGTTGCCGCTGACGACGACGCAGGGTGTTTCGTCGTCGACTCGGTCGGCGAGTTTGCCGAGGTGAACGCCGGGAGGCACGAAGTGGACGGGGACCGCGTTGGCGATGGCTTGTTCGACGCGTTGAGCGATGGGCTGGGTGGCGGCGGCGATGGCGGCGTGACCGGGGACGAGCCGACCGGCGAGTCGCTCGGCGAGTTCGACATCCATCCCGCTATTGGCACTGAGTAGGACAGGGATGCGGAGCGTCGCGGCGAGATCGAGCGCAGCCCGCCACGTGCGTCCGTCGAGCGCGTGGATCAGGCCGACCTCGGCTTCGGCGAGGGGCTCAGCCA
>JBMYUK010000133.1:0-7048 GCA_049605275.1 Phycisphaeraceae bacterium | reverse complement strand
AATCTGTCACCGCTTGCGGAGCGAGGACAGTCCAGTCCGCATCGACATCGCCGTTGGACGATAGACCATCGGCAAACGCATCGCGGTCATCGGTCGTGACAGAGATTCTGAATCGACCGATTTCATAATCATCTCTGACATACAGCTGATGCAGGTGAAAGTGGAACTGCGTCCCTTGGCGATGACCGATGTCGGATTGAGTTTCGAATGCTGCGGACTGGGATTCCGTTTCAGGGGATACCCCGTCCCAGATCGCCCAGCCCGATGCGTTAGCCGTATCTTCGAAAAACCCGTCGATGGCACGATGGATCGTAGAATCAAAGGTAGGGTCGACGCTGCTGTCTTCTGAATGCGTCGCCGTCGCGTTTTGCAGCGCGACTCTGCCGGTCGGTGTGACGCGGAGGATGCCCTCTTGTTCGAACCGGCGAGCGTCCCAGGTCAAACCGGGATCGAGCTCCGCGGCGCTCGTGTCGAGGGTGTAGCCGCGGTCGTCGAAGGTTGCGAAATCCAGGACGTCGAAGTGGTCGCCGCGCGTCGGGGCGTAGCCGTCGAGGCTGACCAAGACGGTGCCTCCGAGCCGCGCTTCGCCGAGGATGTTGATCGAGTCGACGAGGTCGGGGGCGTTGCCCGCGATTTCGAGATCGAGGTTGCCGAAGGAATTGAGGTTGCCTGCGACGGTGATTCGGCCGGGGCTGTTGCCCGGGGCGATGGTGCCGTATTGATCGAGGCTGCCGTTGATGGTGCCGGTGCCGGCGAGGGTCGCGCCGGCGACGATCGTGCTGACCGCGGTGTCGGCGATGCCACCGGCCAGTTCGAGGGTGCCACCGGTCCAGTTGAGCCGGCCATCGATGCCGCCGAGATCAAGCGTGTGGGTTTTCAGCGTGCCGTTGGGACCGAGGTTGATCACGCCGTTGCCGCCGACGACGGTGGTACCCGCGACTTCAACCGTGCCGCCGCTCCGAATGTCCAGCCTGCCCGTGCCCTGCGAACCGATGTCCATGTTCCCACTGTGAAGCCACGACGAGCCGATGCCGTGGACATTCACTCGGCCATCGGCGCCCGCGAAGTTGCCGAGCACGGCGTCGTTGCCGGAGCCATACCCGCTTGCGACTTGGCCGCCGTTTTCGATGTCGAGCGTGCCGCTGCCATAGACGCCCACGAGGAACTTCTCGGAAATCTCCCATGTCGAATCGACGCCGGTGACAGTGGCGGTTCCGGTGACACCCGCGTTGTAGCCGAGGTATCCGTTGGCGGCGATGACCGCGCCGCCGTCGCTGACGGTGAGATCGGCGTGTCCGGCGTTGCCGACGATCAGTCGCCCTGAGTTGTGCCACTGCGAGCCATCGCCGGTGACGGTCGCGGAGCCTCGGGCGTTAACGCTATCGCCCATAAAAGCTTCGGTATTCGTGACGACCCCGCCTACTTCAATTCGCAGCGAGCCTTGGCCAATGTGGCCGATATGGATGTTGTCGCCACTGGTCCAGGTGCTGTTCGGTCCCGAGACCGTCGCCGAGCCAGTTGATCCGGCGGTACGGCCGAGGAGCGTGAAGCCCGTTTGCGTCAGCGAACTACCGGCATTGATGCGCAGCCGGCCGTCGCCCGCGCTGTTACCGATATCAAAGGTGTGGATGCCGCTGGTGGTGGCACTGTTAGTGAGTGTGAACAGCGGGTTGTTCGGGCCAGCGATGATGACGTTGTTGGACGTTGGGGCGTAGGTGCCGCCGTCGATGGTTTGGCTGGTGGTGATGGTGGGGCTGTTAAAGGCGGTTGAGAAGGCGAAGGTCAGTTGGGTGGATGTGGTGGTGGCCAGGCCGGCGAAATTGAAGTAGACGTTGTCGTCGTTGAAGCTGATGCGCGAGGCGTCGAAGCCGGCGAGATTGGAGCTGACGATGGACACGCCGGTGAGGGGATCGAGCGAGTCGGTGGCGTCGGCGATGCGGTAGCCGTTGAAGAAGTTGTTCGGATCGCCGGCGTAGCCGCCGTTATAGGTGCTGTCGAAGGTGACTTGGCCGTCGGAGAAATCGACATCGATGAGTCGATCGGAGATCGGCCACTGGGTCAATTCGATGGATGAACCGACGGTGACCTGGGCGGGGTTCGTCGGGCTTGGCGCATAAACCGTGCTGGCGTCGGGGAACAGGTAGGCGATCTCGACGGTGTCGCCCGTGGCAAACCACGCGTCGTTGAATTGGGCTTCGGAGGCATAAGACAGGCCCAGCACGGGTAGTAGGCTGATGAGCGGGAGGCGGTGTCGCATGGGTGTGTGGGTTCCGGAAACGGCGGGAACTACGTTGAAGCGGACAAATTAGTGTTGGCTGTTTGATGCGCCTATTACCGCAACGCACTAACCACGGCGAAATACGCGGTAGCGATTAACGTCGAATCGCACCCCCTATGGCGGGATGGTGTTGAGGGGAGACCGGTTGTCGTTGCGAGGGGCGACGGGTGTATTGCGGGTGTGTTGCGGGAGGGTTTTGCAGCCCACGCTTTGAAAGCGTGGGCTTCGGGGGGTTGGTGGGGGCCTTGCGATACAATGGGAGGATGTTGAGTGAGCGGTTGCGCGATCTATTTGATTCGATATTGGCGGCGGAGATCGAGGCGTTGCCGGCGGACGCGGCGGAGGTGGTGGAATCGTCGGGGGTGATCGTCGAGGACGAGCCGTCGGCGGAGGTGCTCGCGGAGATGGGGATGACAGAGGCGGAGGGGCGCGACTTGTGCGGGATGCATGTCGGGGTGGCGGAGACGGAGCGATCGGTGGAGGACACGTACATGCTGCCGACACAGATCATGCTGTTTCGCGGGCCGATCGTTCGCTTAGCGGGGTACGCGTGGGTCGGCGGTCGCGAGTTGAATCGAGACGCGTTGGAGGAGGAGATCCGCGTGACGCTGTTGCACGAGATCGGGCATCAGTTCGGGCTGGACGAGGACGACCTGACGGAGTTGGGTTACGATTAAGGGTGCTGCCTGCGGTTGATCCCTGTTGACGAATCGATGCTATGCTCAAGCTCGCGACGCTCTTGCAAAACCCCGGCGAGCCGGAGATCAGCACGCAGTACACGCCGGCGGTGCTGAAGGGCTTGGGCTACACAGGGCTGGTCCTTTACAACACGACGGGGCTGTCGGGGGTGAGTTCGCCCGGGGACGTCGCGGACCGCGAGCTCAGCCGGTGGGTGAGTCAGCAGTTCGACGAGGCGGAGCGTCGGGTGGACGAGGCGGTCTCGGCGGGGCTCGAGGTTTACGTGTCGTACGACATGCTGGTGTTGCCGCGGACGTATGTCGACAAGCACGCGGAGGAGCTTTGCTGCAAGGGTTCGACGCAGACGCTGTGCCCGGCGAGCGGCCCGGCGATGCAGCGGTCGATGAGCGCGTTAGATGCGTTGATTCGTCGGCTGCCCAAGCTCGCGGGGGTGGTGCTTCGGCTGGGGGACACCGATGCGCGTCGGCTGCCGTACCTGGCGGGCAACGATGTGTACGCGCCGCACTGCCCGCGTTGCAGTCAGTTGGGCCGGGCTGATCGGGTGATCGCTGCGATCGGGCACGCGCACGAGCTGGTGGTCGGTCAGCACGATCGGCGCTTGATCGTGCGGGCGTGGAACGTTCGTCCGTCGGGCTTTCACGATTCGCCGGAGTTGGCCGAGCGGATCGTCAAGCGTTTGCCAGGCGAGGCGAGCGACGATCGTTTGGTGCTGTCGTTTAAATTTACGCAGACGGATTTCTGGCGGTATCAGCCTTGGAATCAGTCGTCTCTGGCGTGCGGCGGGAAGGGCCGGGGCGATCGACCGATCCTGTACGAGCTTCAGTGCCAGCGGGAGTTCGAAGGCAAGGGCGGAGTGCCGGACTATCAGCCGACGCTGTGGCGGGACGGGATGCCCGAGGCGTTCGACGATCGCGGGGGTTTGGCGGAGGTGGCGTCGCAGGTGAATCTGGCGGGGCTGTGGGCGTGGGTGCGTGGCGGGGGCTGGGGCGGGCCTTTCGTTCAGGACGAAGCGTGGATCGACGCGAACGTCGTGGCCGTGCCCGCGCTGGCGGACGATCCGCTGGCCAACACGATGCAACTCGCCAAGCAATGGTGCAAGGACCGTCTGCACCTGGACGAGCCGGACCTGATCAACGCGGTGACCGGCATCCTGGAGCGCTCGGCCGAGCTCGCGCGCGAAGCCTTTTACTTCGGCCCGTTCACCGCGACCAAGGGCAGCTGCTGGCACCCCGCGGCCGACTGGATCAGCGACGATCAGCTCAACGCAGAGGCCTGCTGGCGCATCATCCAGCGCATCCCCGAGGAAGAACTCGACCTGACGGTCCAGGAAAAAGAACACGCCGCCGAGCAGATCAGCTCCGACCGCCACCTTTTGCAGACCATGGTCGGCGACCGCAACCACGACCGCCTCCAATCCCTGGTCAACACGCTGATCTACGCAGAGAGCTTGTACGCCGCCATGCGCGACCTCACCGCCGGGCTGGTCGCCTACCGCCGATTCCGCGACACAGCCAACCGCGACCACGCCGACGCCGCGAGGAACCGCCTGCTCAGCGCCCAAAGCGAATGGAACCACCACGCCCAACGCCACGCCATGCTCCCCGGCACGGCGACGCCGTTTAGAGAGTTCGGCTTCTGGGAACTCACCCAACGGGTGCTGGATGAAGTGGGTTAGAATTGAACGCCAAGACGCCAAGACGCCAAGACGCCAAGACGCCAAGACGCCAAGACGCCAAGGAAGGCACGTCGGGTGGCACTGACAAACAACCTTCCAAATGAACCTGCGTCTGTCACAAGCACGCCCACTGACAAGCAACAGGCGACGGACTCTACCTGAGCTTGATAGTGCGAATCACTACAGACTTCGTACAAGCGCTGGCCAGCTTGTCAGTGCCACCCCATGGCGGATATGCTGGTTTCTTGGTTCTTTATTATCAATAAGTTTTCGGGATTCCTTTCGGAGGTGCCATGTCAACCATCATCCTGCTCTTCCTCGTAATCATTCTTACTGTTGCGTGTGTCATCTTGACGGTTTTTCTAATCGAAGGAAGAAAACTTCACGGCCATAAACCGCTTAGGGCATGGCGTATCGCGTGGTCCAAGCAACGTGAGAGTAAAGCTGCTATTGCGGCTTCATTGCGTGCCCAGGAAGAAGCACGCAATGCGAAGAATGACGCTGATCGAGCTAGGAAGGTTACTACAGATCGTGTTGCACGAATGGGTAGCTATATCATTGCCGAACAGAGCGGCGAGCATATCAAGGCTATTAAGGCGAACAATTATCACGCCAAAGAGAAGAAGATATTACGATCGATTGAAGTAGCAGCGAAGAATGGATTTCATCTTCCATCTGACGAGCAGCAACAATTAACTAGGATGCTCAAACAAGCGCATGAAAAGGCTTTGAAGTTGGAGGATGAGAAGCAAAAGCAGGCGGAATTACGAGAGCAAATTCGAGAAGAAGAGAAGGCTCGACGTGAGCACGAGCGTGCGGTCAAAAAAGCTCAAGAAGAGCAGAAGAAGAAAGAGTACGAGGCTGAGATAAGGCGAAAGGCGCTTGAAGAAGCTATTGCTTTACTGGGTGATAGCCACTCGGAACAGATCGAGGGATTAAAGCAGCAACTCGCTACCGCAGAACAAGAGGCAGAAGAAGCGCGTCTTGCGGCCGATAGGACAAAGAGTATGGCCGAGCAAACTAAGCGTGGACATATCTACATCATCAGCAATATTGGTAGCTTCGGTAAGGACATGTACAAAGTCGGAATGACTCGTAGATTAGAGCCACTGGACCGCGTCAAGGAGTTGAGCGATGCATCAGTACCATTTATGTTTGATGTTCACGCGATGATCTCGTCAGACAATGCACCGTCACTCGAAGCTGCGCTGCACCGAAGGCTTAGTGACCATCGTGTCAATCGGGTGAACTACCGCAAGGAATTTTTTAGGGTTCCGCTCAATACAATTATAGAAGCGGTAGAAGAAGAGCATGGCATGGTAGAGTATCAGATCGATCCAGATGCTTTGGAGTACTTTGAGTCTATTGATATCGCAAATGAAAACGATACATTGGAAGAACGTATTGTATCTGAGGCTTCACTTAAGGAAGTGGATTAAATTCTTTTTATTGATTTCTTGCCTTTCTTGGCGCCTTGGCGGTTGAATAAAATCAAACCCCTACTTCGCCCCGAACCAGTCTTCGCCGATGCCTGCTTCGACTTCCAGAGGCACCTTCAACGCCATTGCGTTTTGCATCTCTTCGATCAACACCTTCGCCATCGCGTCGGCCTGGTCCGCAGGGGCTTCGATGACCAGTTCGTCGTGGATTTGTAGCAACAGCTTGGCAGGTAGCGACTCACGCTCGATGCGGCTCTGCAGGTTCACCATCGCGAGCTTGATGAGGTCGGCGGCGCTGCCTTGCACGACGGAGTTGATCGCGAGGCGTTCGGCGAGGGCTCGGCGTTGGGGGTTTCGCTCGTGGATGCCGTCGATGTTGCGGCGGCGGCCGAGGATGGTCTCGACGTAGCCGTCGGCCTTGGCTTTTCCGATGCAGGTGTTGAGGAACGTGTCGATACCGGGGAAGCGGGCTTTGTAGTCGTCGATGAGTTCGGCGGCGGCCTTGTTGTCCAGGCCGTCGATGCGTCGTGCGAGACCGAACGCTGTGATGCCGTAGATGATGCCGAAGTTGATCACCTTGGCCCGGCCGCGCTGCTCGCTGTCGACGTCTTCCGGGGCGACGCCGAAGACCTGCGCCGCCACCGCGCGGTGGATGTCCTGCCCTTCGTTAAACGCGTTGATGAGCGCATCGTCTTCGCTCAGATGCGCCAGCACGCGCAATTCGATCTGCGAATAATCCGCGGCGATCAGCATACTTCCGGGGGCGGCGACGAAGGCTTTGCGGATGTCTCGGCCGACCTCGGTGCGGATGGGGATGTTCTGCAGGTTGGGGTCAGATGAGGACAGCCGACCCGTGGCTGCGCCGGTTTGGTTGAACCGTGCGTGGACCCGGCCGTCCTCCGCGATGGCTTCTTTCAAAGCGACGAGATAGGTGCCGACGAGTTTGGTGAGCATCCG
>JBMYUK010000132.1:1369-7082 GCA_049605275.1 Phycisphaeraceae bacterium | reverse complement strand
CGAAGAGCACGAGGCAGGCAGCGTGGCTTGCGGTTCCCAACGATGTGTCCTTCCTGATCTTCGCGGCTTCGTGGTCTTGACTTGCCTTGCAATCTGTGCCATCTGTGAAATCTGTGGACGAAACCGGCATTCAAGCTATCCTCCTGCCTATGTCCGATCGCGAGACGTTGTTGCTGGAGTATCTGGAGCAGCTGCCCTACGAGCCTTACCCGGTGCAGGAGCGAGCGCTGTTGGCTTGGGGCGAGTGCGCGGAGGGCGTCTTGCTGTGCGCGCCGACGGGCACGGGCAAGACGCTGGTCGCGGAGGCGGCGGTGTACGAGGCGCTCAAGACCGGCCGACCGATGTACTACACGACGCCGCTCATCGCGCTCACCGAGCAGAAGTATGAAGAACTCGGCGACTCGGTCGAGCGCTGGGGCTACCCGCGGACGAGCGTCGGCCTGGTGACCGGCAACCGCAGCGTCAACCCGGACGCGATCGTTCGTGTCGTCGTCGCGGAGATCCTCTTCAACCGCCTGCTTCACCCCGACGACTTCGGCTTTGAGTCCGTCGGCTCGGTCGTCATGGACGAGTTTCATTCGTTCAACGATCCGGAGCGCGGCGTCGTTTGGGAGCTGTCGCTCGGCCTGCTGCCGACGCACGTCAGGCTCATGCTGCTGTCCGCGACCGTCGGCAATGCGTACGAGTTCGTGAGCTGGTTGAGGACGGCGCACGGTCGAGACCTCGCGCTCGTGCAAAGCGACGAACGCAAGATCCCGCTCGACTTTCACTGGGTCGGCGACGAACTCTTGCCCGATCACCTGGCCGACATGGCGCAGGGCACGGACGAGACGATCAAGACCCCGGCGTTGGTGTTCTGCTTCGATCGGGCGAAGTGTTGGGACGTGGCCGAGCAACTGCGCGGCCGAGACATGCTGCGCGACGGGGCGCAGGCTGCGTTGGCCGAGCGGCTGGACGCGATCGATATGAGCAAGGGCGCGGGCAACAAGCTCAAGCGGCTGCTGATGCGCGGCGTCGGCGTGCACCACGCGGGGCTGTTGCCCAAGTGGCGGCGGCTTGTCGAAGCGCTGTTTCAGGAACGGCTGCTCTCGGTCTGCGTGTGCACCGAGACGCTGGCGGCGGGGATGAATCTGCCGGCCCGGTCGACGGTGCTCACGTCGCTGGTCAAGGGCCCGCCGAACAAGAAGCGGCTCATCGACCCGAGCGGCGCGCATCAGATGTTCGGCCGGGCGGGTCGGCCGCAGTTCGACACCCAGGGCCACGTCTTCGCCGTCGCGCACGAAGACGACGTGCGGATCGCCAAGCACAAGCTGAAGATCGAGTCGATCCCGGCGGATACGAAAGACCCGCAGCTGATGAAGAAGCGCAAGCAGCTCGAAAAGAAGGGCCCGCGGCGTCGCGACGGCGTGACGTACTGGACCGAGGCGCAGCTGGAGAAATTGCGCGACGCCCCGCCGGGCCAGCTCGAGAGCCGGGGTCGGCTGCCGTGGCGTTTGGTCGGCTACATGCTGGACGCGAGCGAGGACCTGTCGCGCTTGCAGGATGCGGTGAGCAAGCGCCTGCTGCCGCCGAACAAGATCGAGGCGCAGCAGAAGCTCTTGAAGCGGATGCTGGTGACGCTGCACGACGGCGAGTTTATCGAGCTCGATCCCGCGCCGCCGACGCAGCATGAAGCGCGTGACGAATCGTCGCGAGTACGCGAAGACGACGAAGCGATCGCCGACGACCCGGCCGACATGCTCGCGAGCCTGTCGCTGGGGACGGGGATTGTTGAGGAAACGCATCAGAGCAAAAAAATAGAACAGCAGAAAACGGCAGACGGCCCACCAGAATCCGCGGGCTCGAAACGACTGGCCGACTACGAACCTAAGACCGGCAAGGCAACCGATAAGCTCGACGAGCTCCTGATCTTCCGCGCGGTCAACCCGCTGTACGGCTCGTTCCTGCTCGAACACCTCGGGCTGGCCGACGAGATCGAACAGCTGCAGGTCCTCGAGAGCCTCTTGGAGATGCCCGGCTCGGTCGCTCGACGCGTCCGCGTGCCCCCACTCGATCGCCTGCCCCCCGGGAGTCTGGCATTAGAGGTTGTCGATCCCGAACTGATCCAGCGCGGCCTGGCGACGCAAGAAGAACTCTACCCGCAGAATCAGGACGACCTGCCGCCGCACGAACGGATGTACCCCCCGCCGCTCGCCGACAAACTCGCGACGCTGTTCGAAGGCTCGGTCGACTGCACCGGCCACAACCCGATCCGCCCGGTCTGGGCCGCGGGGCCGCTGCTCTACGACTTCAACGGCGACTTCCACGCCTTCATCAGCAGCCGCGAACTCGCGTACCAGGAAGGCGCGGTCTTCCGCCACCTCCTGCGGCTGATCCTGCTCTGCGACGAGTTCGCGCAGCTCACGCCCTCGGGTTTGCTGCAGAGCGCCTGGCAGAATCGCCTACGCGGCTGGGCGGATCAGTTGACCGAGACCTGCCGAGCGGTTGACTCGCAGAGCACGGACCAAACGCTCGCGGAGGTCAAGCCCGAGTAAATTGCTTTAATCGCTTGCCACTCTTTCTCCACAAAGGACTTCCTTTTGACCCGTAAACGCTTCTTCCGGATTCTTTCGTCTGTCCTGCTCCTCGCTGCTCTGCAACCGGTGCACCCTAGCATCGCGCAGCAGGCCGAGCCCGACCTGCGAGCCATCGCCGATATAGGGAATCAGACCCTCGAGCGCATCGAAACCGACTCGGCTTCATGGATCACAGAAATCGAGTTACCCAACGGCTTTATTTCGAGTGTCGATGTAATCTCGACACCGTTGATGCGTCGCATCGACCTGTACCTCCACGCGGGCCTAGAGAAGCAGCGATTTATCCGCATCATTGAACGCGATGGTTTCTGGTATATCACGAAGCAGGATGGCCGTTTTAAGTACAAGCCTTACGAGGCACCACTGCTTTTTGCAGCGTTTTACGTCTTCATCGAGCGATCAGAGCCTAGAGCCTATATCGATGCAGCAGAGCCCTTTGGCAAGTTTGTCCGCTTACAAGGCGACGCCGCAGTCTATCGCGCGGACTTGCCACCCGAAACGGAGCAGCAAATCAAGGCGAATCTAAATAACCTGCTCGAGATCGAGAAGGAACTGGAAGGACAAGACAATCCGAAACTTACTGAATTAAAGCTGAAGTTGCAGAAGACGTTACGGGACGGGTCAGAGGTCACGATCAACACGAAGATCGGCATCTTTGAACAGTATGGCTTACAGGGCAAACGGAACCAGATTAAGCAATTCCGCTGGCTTGAGACTATCGATGAGAAAGACTTCGATGTGCAGGGCCAAGTGTGGGAGGATCGCACGGGCAGCATCATCCCCGAGCAAGGCGGCCCCAGCGATGTCATCCTGATCGGCCATGCGAAGGCCTGGCGTCCGGGCCAACAGACCATGGATACTGACCTTCTAATGATGAATCTGACTGACGGTCAATTACGGCGTGTGCCATATCAGCATGGCATTGCGGCCGGGGGCTGCCTGACTAGGGACCGCTCACACGCCTACATCTCAGGGCAGATGCTCGACGCTGGTGGCGTGGGTATTTTTGAGATTGATCTGCATACAGGTGAACACCGCCAACTGGGGGGACGAGAACTCCTTGCCGGCATCACGATGTTCCCGACTCTTTCGAACGATGGCCGGACACTTGCGGCGCTGCATATGACGCCCGAGCACGGACCGCTCTACAGCCAGGTGTATCTCATCGATATTGAATCCGGTGAGGCGAAAACGCTGGGCGAGCCGATGGACACCGCTTTCCTTTCCTGGCTGCCCGATGACAAGGGGCTTATCCTCATCTCCCGAGAGAGCGAAAACTTGAATCAGCCTTCAATAGGAACAATCTGCCGCATGAACATGATAGGTCAACTCACAGAGATCCGAAGAGGCAATCAGCCGTTGCTGTTGAACGATTCGAGGATTTTGTTCGAAGACGCAGAAGACGGACGCTGGAAGACCTGTGACCTCCAGGGCGATTCGGTCAAGCTGGTCGGCAATGGCCTAGCGTCTTTCGGCTTTCCCACAGCTTCACCTGATGGTAAACAACTCATCATGATGAAGTTTGATCGAGTATCCGGCCCGAGACCCTACCTCATTGACGTCGCATCCGGGCAGTCAGAAGCTATACCAGCCGGCGCAGGCCTATGGGCGATGCCAGAGTGGCGGTAGCACCGTAATCAGTTGTAGAGCCGTCTTACGGCTTCGCGACTGGCTCGCCCATCGGCACGGTCGCGGGCTTTTCCTTGCCGATCACCCACTGGTCATGCACGCGCAGGGCTTCGACCGGCTCGGGGTGATCGACGCGGTAGTGCGTGCCGCGGCTTTCTTCGCGCCAGTGGGCGGCGCGCGTGACGAGCATGCCGATGGTCAGGAGGTTTTGCACTTCCCAGCCGAGGCGGTCGTCGAAGATTTTGTCGAGCGTGTATCGGCCCCAGAAGGCGAACATGTCCATGACGTCTGCGAGGTGGTCGCCCTCGCGCTCGATGCCGACGTGACGCCACATCACGCTGCGCAGGCTCGATCGCACATCCGCGAGGTCGAGTTCGCTGCGGTCGCTCGGGCGGATGTCGGAGACGATTTTGTACGGTCTGGCGGTCTGCATCTCGGCGTCGTCGAGGCCGTTACTCGCTAAACGTTCGAGGCAGACGCGCCCGCTGGTGTCGCCGAAGACCAGGCCTTCGAGTAGCGAGTTACTCGCGAGGCGGTTGGCGCCGTTGAGCCCGGAGCACGCTGCCTCGCCGCAGGCATAGAGCCCGGGGAGAGAGGTTCGTGTTTCGCGATCGACCGCGAGCCCGCCGACCATGTAGTGGGCCGAGGGGTGAACGGGGATGGGCGTGGTGGCGGGGTCGATGTCGAACTGTTCGAGCAGTCGGGCGATGCCGGGGAAGCGTTCGTTGAAGCGTTCGATGCCGATGGGTCGGACGTCGAGGTAGACGTGGCTGTGCGCGGTCTTGACCATCTGTGTGAGGATCGATCGGGAGACGATATCGCGGGGCGCGAGGTCGGCGCGGTCGTCGTAGTCGGGCATGAAGCGGTGGCCGGCCTTGTCGATGAGCACGCCGCCCTCGCCGCGGACCGCCTCGGTGATGAGCGCCCGGCTCGCGCCAGCGATGTACAGCGTCGTCGGGTGGAACTGCATGAACGCCATGTCCTGCATCGTCGCGCCCGCGCGATACGCCATCGCCAGGCCGTCGCCCGTTGCGCTGTTCGGATTCGTCGTCTCGCGGTACACCTTGCCGCAGCCGCCGGCCGCGAGGATCGTCGCCCGCGCCCAGATCACCTGCAGCCCGTACCTGGGGTGGTGCGTGATCGCGCCGACGCACTCGCCCTCGCCCGGTCGATCGCCCGTCGTAATCAAGTCGAGCACGAAGCAGTCTTCGAACAACCGGATGCGTTCGTGGCCGTGAACCGAGCCGAAGAGCGCCGTCGCCAGCGCCTTGCCCGTCGCGTCGCCGTCGGTGTGGATGATGCGGTGCTCGCTGTGCCCGCCCTCTCGGCCGAGTTTGATCTGCCCGTCCGACTCGCGATCCACACGAAGCCCTGACTCGATCAGCGCCCGCACCCGCGCCGGGCCCTCTTCCACCACCTGCCGCACCACCGCCTCGTCGCACAGCCCCGCGCCGGCCGTCAGCGTGTCCTCCAGGTGCCGCTCCGTGTCGTCGTGCACCGCGTCCAAC
>JBMYUK010000132.1:0-1359 GCA_049605275.1 Phycisphaeraceae bacterium | reverse complement strand
GTCCTCGATCCGACCCTTCGACGCGATGATCACCTCGGCCGACGTGCTCTCCCGAACCGCCGACAACGCCGCGCTGCACCCCGCCACCCCGCTGCCAACCACCAGCACGTCCGTGAAGATCTGCGGCAACAGCGTTGCGCGGAAAGGAATCAGATATCGTCGTTCGGAGAAGGGCATGGCGGTCGGGAGTTGGGAGTTGGGGATTCGGAGTTGGGGCGGCGGATGTATAGGCCGGTCAACTTGTATGCGTTCGTTTCTGAGATTCAAGCGGGCAACGGGTCAAACGGCCTGGCGTGTCCAAGCGACACCCCAACCCCCAAATCCAAACCCCCAACCCCCTACTCCAACACCCCTTCGCTCGAAAAGCTCGATCGCGGCAACGGCACGTAGTTGTCGTAAAACAAGCGACGCAACTCGCCCTGCGGCTCGAACACCACGTCGCCGTCCACCACCACCCGCTTGCCCGACAAGTTCACGCCCGGCACCGCCGCCGCCAGCGTCAACGCCGTCCGCCCACGACGAGGCAGCGCCGCGTAAGGCCGATCCGAAAACGCGAACGAGCCCGCGCCCAACACGTCCACCCGATAGCTCACCGTCGGCATCGGCAACTCTTCATCGTTCGGATTCTCCACGACTAAATCCACCAGCACCCGACCCCCCGCCGGCGACACCCCGTCCAGCCGCACGTCCGTCACCACGACCTCCGGCCGATCGATCCCGATCCCGGTACAACCGACGAAGAGGCATGTGAAAACGGATAGGCAGACAGTTCGAATCATCGCGGTATTGTAGCTTGAGATGGTTCGGCCTTGACGGGATCGCGGGATTTTCAGGATCATCGCGATGGGAAACAAAACGGATTGATCCCGATCATCTCGCCGATCCCGCGATCCCGTCTAAGTCGAATCGGAGCCAGCCTCCAAGACCCCCTTTGCCTTGGGAAACAGCAGCACCGCTTCGACAAGCATCCACGCCTCGAGCAACAGCGTGGCCACCGCCATCACGATCAGCGGGATATTGATCGTGTCCGATGCGAACCACAGCTTGAGCTGTAACACCATCGCCCACGCCGGCACGACGACCATGAAGGCCAACGGCAGCGCGACGAACCAGATCGCCTTGCCGCGTCGCCAGAGATAAAACGTGATGACCAGGAACGCGAGCCCGCCGAGCAACTGATTCGTTGCCCCGAACATCGGCCAAAGGATCAACCCACCCTTGCCGGCATTCGCGACCGACCACTCACTTCCGGGGGCGGGCATCGCCGCGATCGCCCCGGCGACCAAGATCGCAAAGATCGTCGCGCCGTGTTTATTGGTGAGCCAGGTGATGGGGTTCATCAAGCTGAGGCTTGGAGAG
>JBMYUK010000131.1:0-7109 GCA_049605275.1 Phycisphaeraceae bacterium | reverse complement strand
GCAGAGCAGCGGGCCGGTCGGCGACTCGCCGGGCTGAGGCGCGCGGACGGCGGCGAGTTGTGCGCGTTCCTGTCCGGACATGAAATACTGCTCGAAGAGCGCGTCCGGATCGTCGGGGTTCGGTTCGTCGGGGACGATCTGCTCGGGCGGGTTTTCGTAGACGAGCGTGCCAACGGGCAGGCGGACTTCGAGGTCCGGCGCGTTCTTGCCATGCATGCCTTTGTTCTTGCCCTGCTCGCCGGGCTTGGCGAACCAGTGGTGCCGGCCGGAGAAGTCCATGAGGGTTTCGACGGACGTGTCGGCGACAAGCACAACCGACCCGCCGTGGCCACCGTTGCCCCCGCTGGGCCCGCCCTTGGCGATGAACTTTTCGCGGTGGAAGGCGACGCAGCCGTCGCCGCCCTTTCCGGAACGGACCAGGATGTTGGCGGCGTCGATGAACATGAGAAGGCGCAGAACAAGCGGAAATCAGGACAGCAGAAAATCAAGGCAAAATAAAGCCCACGCTCTTGGAACGTGGGCTCGTAGAAATACGATCGTTAACGCGGGGCCCGCTCAGGCGGACTCGCGGACGTGGACCTTTCGTCCCTGAAACTCGACGAGGCCGGGGGTCAACGCGTAGAGCGTGTCGTCTTTGCCGCGGCCCACGTTAAAGCCGGGGTGAAACTTCGTCCCGCACTGCCGGACGATGATCGAGCCTGCCTTAGCGGTCTGACCGCCGTAGAGCTTGATGCCGCGGTACTGCGGGTTCGAATCGCGGCCGTTCTTGGTCGAGCCTTGTCCCTTTTTATGTGCCATAGTCGGCCTCTTCTATCTCTTAATTGGCTTATTGTGTCGAAACGCGATTTTCGGCGTACACCCCGCCGAACGACGCCGCCGGGCATAGCGAGCCCAACACTATAGCAAACCCGACACGCCCGCGCCAAGCGAACAACTCGGAATTCTGAGCCGGCGTTGACGCGGTGCTGATCGAGCTTCACCGTTCGCCGTCATCCATCCGGATGATGCCCCAAACTACTTTGAAAACTCCACTTGCAGCAGACCCCACCCCGCTTTACACTTCTCGGATAGCGCGGTCCGGATACCACCGTCCGTGCTCGTGCGTACCCACGAACCCGCTTCAATACTGCACACCACGCAGTTGATCCAAGACCAGCCTATGAGCGTGATACGTTTGTCGAAACCGATTTCTGACAAACGTTGATGACCAACCGTATTTGGGAGGCCCTGCCTTGCGCATCCGTAATTCTGTCCTCGTCGTCGTCCTCAGCCTCGGCCTGCCCGCCGCTACGCTGAACACGTCCCCCGCCTTCGCACAAGCCGCGCAGCCCACCGCTCAGGAACTCTACGAGTCCGGCATGGAGTTGTACAAGGCCGGCGAACTCAAAGAAGCGCAAACAACCCTCCGCAAAGTCGATCCCTTGCAACTGCCCCGAGAACTGCAGCCGCCGTTCTACAACGCACTGTTCGAAATCGATCAGAAGCTCAACGCCCCGGCCCCCGACGGCGAACCCGAGCCCGAAACCGATACGCCCGCCGAGACGCCGGCCGAAACCGAAACCGAACCCGAAGTCAGCGAACCGGACGTTCAACCCGAGCCCGAGCCGCAACCCGAGCCTGAGCCCGAGGTCGTGAAGCCCGACCCCGCGTCGCTCTTGCGACAAGCCGACGCCCTGTCCAAAGACAACCCCGCCGAGGCGTTGTCCCTCTATCAACAAGTCGTCGCACTCGACGACGCAACCGACGCCCAGAAAGCCACCGCCAACGCCCGCATCGCCGGCATCGAACGCCGACTCAACGGCAACATCACCGACGCGCGTCGCCTCATCGCCCTGGCCGAGCAGGACATCGTCAACGACGACCTCGACGCCGCGGAATCGAAGCTGATGTCCGTGCTGAACTCTGGCGTCGAGCTCGGCTTTTTCGACAGCGAATCGGTGAATAAGAAGCTGTCGCTGATCACCGAGGTCCGCACCGCCCGTGCCGAGGCCGCCGAAGCCGAGGCCCTCGTCGAAGCGGAGAAAAAGGCCGAGGCCGAGCGCCTGGCCGCTGCGGCCGCGGAAGCCGAAGCCGCAAAGAAGGCCGAAGCCGACCGCCTCGCCGCGATGGAGGCCGAGAAAGACAGGCCCGACGCCGAGCCGAAACCCGAGCCCAAGCCCGAAGTCACCACGCCCGACCCCGCCGCGGTAGCCGCACTCGCCGAGGCGCGTCAGCGTGCCGAGGAAGCCGAAGCCGCCGCCAAGCGTGCCGAACTCGACAAAGCCGAAGCCGAAGCCAAGCTCGCCGCGATGCAGCGACAGCTCGCCGAGCGGGAAGACGTCAACAAGGGCGCACCGGTCAGCGACCTGATGCGTGACACCCGCAACAAAGTCGCCGCCGACAAAGCCGAGCAAGGCGACAAGTTTCTCGCCAACGGCCAACTCAACGCCGCGGTCAAATCCTACGAAGACGCCACCCTCCTCGACCCCGCCAACGAAACCTACAAAACCAAACTCGCCGACGCACAGGCCAAGCTCAACGAGCAGATGCGGCCGCTCGGCATCCTCGACAAGAACGCGCAAGACATCCTCGTCGACCGCCAGAACGCCGTCGCCAAATACGAAGCCGCGATGAACAAGGCCAACGAAGCCCTGCTCAACCAGGACTTCCAGGCTGCGACCGACTCGGTCATCGAAGCCCGCACCGTGCTCGCACAAAACCGCGGCGTCTTCGACACCAGCGACTACGAAACCCGCGAGACCCGCGCCAACCAGCTCCAGGCCTTGATTCAACAGAATCAAATCGCCGCCGAGGCGCGACAGGTCGAGCTGATCAATCAGGAGCGCGACGCCATCGAGGCCGAGGCCGCTCGCGTCGCTCAGGAAAACCGCATCAAGGAAATCGAAGGCCACCTCAAGAAGGCCCGCTCCCTCCAACTCGAGAAGAAGTACAGCGAAGCGCTGGTCGAACTCGAAGCGGCCCTCTTCCTCGACCCCGGCAGCCCGGTCATCAAGGCCCTCCGCGACATGATCCAAGATAGCGCCGTCGCCGTCGAGAGCTTCGAAATCAAGAGACAACGCGACCTCGAGATCGCCAACCAGTCGCTCATCAACATCGAAGCGACCATGCCCTTCGCCGACATCCTCACTTACCCCGGGGACTGGCCCGAACTCACCGCGATCCGACTCCGCGGGCTCGACGACGACGGCGGCGAATCCGAAGCCAACCGAGCCGCCCAGGCCTCGCTCCGAAAGATCGTCACCCTCAGCAACGACAACCTCTCGCTCGACCAGGTCATCGCCTTCATCCGCGACACCACCGGCGCGAACATCGCCGTCAACTGGCCGGCCCTCGAACTCGTCGGCATCGATCAGGACTCGCTCGTCACCATCTCCTTGAGCCGCGTCCCCGCCCAGCAACTGCTCCGACTCGTCCTCGATCAGGTCTCCGCCGATGCGTTCGACGATGATAAGGCCGGCTTCACCGTTAGCGAAGGCATTATCAAGATCTCCACCCTCCGCGACCTCAAGTCCGAGACCGAAACCCGCGTCTACGACATCCGCGACCTCCTCGTTCAAGTGCCCAACTTCGGCAGCGCCCCCGGCTTCGACCTCAACGAAGCACTCTCCAACACCAGCACCGGCGGCTCGAACCAGGGCGGACAAGGCGGCGGTGGCGGCGGCGGGGGACAGGGCGGGCAGGGCGGCGGGCTCTTCGGCGACGACTCCGACGGAGAAGAAGAAGACCTCCCCTCCCGCCAGGAACTCGTCGATCAGATCGTCGAACTCATCCAGACCACCGTCGGCGACCCCGACGAATGGCTCGACGAAGAATCGACCCTCACCGAGCTCAACGGCAACATGATCATCAAGACCACCGGCGACAACCACCGACAGATCGTCGGACTGCTCGGCCGGCTCCGCGAAACCCGCGCGGTACAGATCTCCGTCGAAGCCCGTTTCCTCTCCGTCGATAAAAACTTCCTCGAAGAGTTCCGACTCGACGTCGACGTCTCCTTCAACAACGACAACGCCGACGTCGACGGCGACGGCGTGCCCGACAACGGCGCGAGCACCCTGCCCATCACCGTCAGCAACGACAGCGCCACCATCGCCGGCAGGCCCGGGACCGCCGTCGGCAACCGGTTCACCGACCTCGCGGACAACGCCTTCTCCCTCGGTTACAACTTCATCAACGACCTCCAGGTCAGCGTTCTCCTCAACGCGACCCAAGCCAACGAACGCGCCGTCGCACTGACCGCGCCGCGCGTCACCTTCTTCAACGGCCAACGCGCCTACGTCCTCGTCGCGACACAGACCGCGTTCGTCTCCGACCTCGAACCCATCCCCAACGCGCTCGGCTTCGACCCGACCATCTCCGTCGTCACCACCGGCGTCGTCCTCGACGTCGAAGGCACCATCTCCTCGGACCGACGATACGTCACCCTCACCCTTAGACCCTCCCTCGCCAACCTCGTCTCCCTCACCGACTTCGAAGTCAGCGGCGGCACCATCCAGAACAACACCGGCACCGGCGGCGGCGGCGCGATCGGGACCATCACCGGCACCATCCAGATCCCCGAGATCCAGATCACCCAGGTCCGAAACACCGTTTCCGTGCCCGACCGAGGCACGCTCCTCATCGGTGGACAACGACTCGTCGGCGAGATCGAAACCGAGGTCGGCGTCCCCGTCCTCTCAAAGATCCCCGTCATCAACCGGCTGTTCACGCAGACCAGCAACGCACAAGACGAACGCACGCTGCTCATCCTCGTCCGCCCCACCATCATCATCCAGTCCGAACAGGAAGACGTCCTCTTCCCCGGCCTAAACGACGACCCCGAGGCCTACAACACCGGCAACTTCGTGCCGCAGCCGTAAGCCAACGCAAAACAGCACTTCTCAAAAAACGCTCGGCAATCGCCGGGCGTTTTTTTTCATCACACCCAAGCCCATCAACACAAAACCAATAGCCGGCGGCCTACGGACGCCGGACGCGAGCGTGGGAATCGCAGACCCACAAATTCGCTGCGTCAATCCCCGAGCACATATCCGAAGATCAACGGCACGACGATCGACGCGTCGGACTGAATCATGAACTTCGGCGTTTCTACGGCGAGCTTGCCCCACGTGATCTTCTCGTTGGGCACGGCCCCGGAGTAGCCGCCGTAGCTGGTGACCGCGTCGCAGACCTGCGCGAAGTAGCCCCAGAGCGGCGTGTCGTCCCACTTAAGGTCCTGGATCATCATCGGCACCGCGCAGATGGGAAAGTCGCCCGCGATCCCGCCGCCGACCTGAAAGAACCCGACGCCGGGCCCGGCGTGTTCGGCGTCCTGCGGTGCCGGCGATCCGTCTTCGGGCAGGCCGTTGGCCCTGCGGTACCACCGCGCAAGGTGGGCGAGTTGCTCGGTGCCGGTGCGCAGGCAGGTATGGTTGTAGACGTTTTCGGTCATCGCCCACGCGGTGAAGATGTTGCCGATCGTGGAGTCTTCCCAGCCGGGCGTGTAGACGGGGATGTCTTTGTCTTTCGCCGCCAGCAGCCAGGAGTCCTCGGCCGGCATCTGGAAGTGCTCGGCGAGGTCGGGCTGATCGAAGACCTCGTAGAAGAACTCGAACGGGAAGAATCGTTCGTCGGAGTTCAGCGTGCGCTCCCAGATGCCCCGTAGCCGATGCTCGATGTGCCGCATGACCGTCTCGGGGATGCAGGTGTCGGTGACCCGGTTCATCCCCTTCTCGTAGAGCCGCGCCTCGTCTTCGGCAGAGAGCGCCCGCCACTTCGGACACCACTGATACTCGTTGCCGGCGAGCAGGAGGAAGACGTCCTCTTCGAGGTTCGCGCCGGTGCAGGTGATCGCGTGGACCTTGTCGTCGCGGATCATTCTGGCGAGGACTCGTCCGACGCCCGCGGTCGACATCGCGCCAGAGAGCGTGACCATCATCTTGCCGCCGGCGTCGAGATGCGCTTCGTATCCCTGTGCCGCTGCGACCGTTTCGCGCGCATTGAAGTTCGTGTAGTGACGCTGCATGAACGCGCGGAGTTGGCCGGTGCCCGTCGGGAACATGTCGGATTTCGGATTTCGGATTTCGGAGCGTCCCGTCTTTGTCATGTCGCATCTCTGTCGGTCGCGTGGCCAGCCGCTGCAGCGGCATCAATACCATCTTGTTATCGCGGTTGATCGACGGCAGCGGCTCACCGATCCGCCTTCCGCAATCCGAAATCCACAATCGTGAATCCCTAGATCTCCAAAACGTCCGCCATGTTGTATCGGCCGGGCGTCTTGCCCGCGAGCCATTTTGCGGCGCGGAGGGCACCGAGGGCGTAGCTGTCGCGGCTGGTCGAGACGTGTTTAATTTCGAGGCGTTCGCCGATGCCGGCGAAGTAGGCGGTGTGTTGGCCGGGGTCGTCGCCGATGCGCAGGGTTTGGACGGTGATGTCCTGGGGTTGTCGCGCGGCGTCGTGACCGTGGCGGGTGAAGACGAGGTGTTGCTCGGGGTCTCGGCCGGTGGCTTGGCAGAGTCGATGTGCGAGGGTCATGGCGGTGCCCGAGGGGGCGTCCTGTTTGTAGCGGTGGTGGGCTTCGAGGACCTCGATGTCGTAGCCGTCGAGGAGCCTGGCGGCCTCGGCGGCGAGTTTCCACATGACGTTGACGACCAGCGAGAAGTTGGTCGCCTGAAGCACGGGGATGGCGGACGCGGCGTCGTCGAGCGCTTTGTCGTCGTCGTTGGTGAGCCCGGTCGTGCCGACGACGATGGGTAGCTTGCGATCGACGCAAGCCGGTAGCGCTCGACGAAAACCGATCGGCAGGGAGAAGTCGATGAGCGCGTCGCAGTCGGCGGCGGCAGACAGAGCGCCGGTGAGCCCGACGCCGAGTTCGCCGCAGCCCGAGAGCGTGCCGGCGTCCTCGCCGAGCTCGGGGTGCTCGTCGTGTTCGACGGCGGCGACGATCGTCAGGTCGGGGTCTTCGTGTGCCAGCGCGATCAGTCGGCGTCCCATGCGTCCGGCCGCGCCGTGGATGGCGAGTCGTGTCATCTCGGGGTTCCTCGGGGTTTTTGCAACGGGCGACGATATCCGGCGATGCGATCTAGAGCAAACGGCTTATAATGCGTTCAACGCTCGGCCCGTCGCCGCTC
>JBMYUK010000130.1:0-7144 GCA_049605275.1 Phycisphaeraceae bacterium | reverse complement strand
ATGCCGCAGTACTGGCCGAGCGTGGCGTGGGTCTGTTCGTAGCGGTGGGTCCAGGCGGTTTGATCGGGCTCGTCGCCGTCGCGGAAGAGGTGGATCGTGCCGCAGCAGACCGCGTCGGCATTGTGCCGCAGGAGGTGCTGGCGGAGCGGGGCGACGCTGTCGGTCGGGAGCACGTTGTCGGCGTCGAGCATGAAGACGAGGTCGTGGTTGGCGTCGCGCACGGCGCGGTTGCGCGCGACGGCGGCGCCGTAGTTTTGATCGTGAACGATCACGCGCAGCGAGGGATAGCACTCACTTAGTTCGTCGAGGACCTGGCCGGTCGCGTCGGTCGAGCCGTCGTCGACGACGATGCACTCGTCGCCTCCGACGAAGTTGTCCTCCATGACGGAGGCGACGGCCTGCCAGAGCGTTTCTTCGGCGTTGTAGGCGGGGATGAGGTAGCTGATCGACGCGCGCCGCTTCTGCACCCACCAGACGTGATCGCCGGCGTGGTTGACCGTCCAGCCGAGGCGCTGGAAGTAGCCGTCGACGGCCTGCTGCACGTCGGGCAGCTCGGGGTTGTCGTAGTCGTGGCCGGCGAGGATGCCGCCCTCGCGAACCTTGTCGAACCATGCGCCGAGGTCGTCGGCGACGGCGTCGAAGCGGTGGTCGGCGTCGATGTAGACGAAGTCGAGCGAGCCGTCTTCGAAGTGTCGCGCGGCGTTGCGGGAGGTGTCGCGCATGAGTTCGAAGCGTCTGCCGAACCTGGCCAGGCGGTGGAGCACGCGGTCGTAGAGCCGGTCCATCTCGGGCTGGGTGAAGTTGGTTGCGTCGTCGATGCCGGGCTGATGCGTGTAAGGATCGACGCCGACGAGGGTATCGATGCCGCGGTAGTCGAGTAGGGCTTCGCAGTGTCCGCCGAAGCCGACGCCGAGTTCGACGCCGCTGGTCAGGCCGCGCGCTTTGACGAGGCGGAGAAACTGCTGGTAGGCGGGGCGCCAGGCTTGTTCGTGCTTGGCCTGGAGTTCGACCAGATCGATGGAGGGGATGGCGGGCTTGTTCATGCGGCAACGCTCCCGGGCGAGGTGGCGGTGGAGTGGGTGGTGATGCGCGAGCCGTGGCCGGGCACGTTGATGAGCCCGAGGTTGATCGGGTCGTAGTCGGCCGACCACATCTCGGTGATGCTGAAGTCCATGAGGTCCGTGCCCCAGACGTACTCGCGCATGCCGTCGCGGTAGCCGCCGATGCTGACGGTGTACCGCCCGGGTCGTAGGAGCATCGCGGGGACTTGGGCGGTCGCTTCGAATCGCCCGGCGGGCAGGTCGGTCGGCTCTGCCGCGTCGTGCTGGGTGAGCACGCGGACGCCGTCGCGGTAGATCGAGAAGGTCGTACGGAAGGCGGGAATGGCTCGCAGCGCTTCGCCGGCGATGCGCAGGTCGATGGGCTGGTCGGGGTGGACGATGCGCGGGGCGTCGTTGCCGGTGTTGTTGATGGTGAGGTCGTGGAAGCGGACGGCGTCGGCGAGCGGGCCGTTGAATACGCCCTTGGGTTCGTTTCGCCAGTCGGCGACGAGCCGCATGTAGGCGTCGACGGCGGTTTGCGGATCGCTGATCGACTGCACGCGCCCGCCGTCCATGAGCATGACGCGATCGCAGAGCTTGGCGACCGCGCCCATGTCGTGGCTGACGAATAAAACGGTGCGGCCGCCGTCGGCGATCTCGCTCATCCGACCCAGGCAGCGCTGCTGAAACCCGGCGTCGCCCACGGCCAGGACTTCGTCGATCAGCAAGACCTCGGGCTCGAGGTGCGCCGCGACCGCAAACGCCAAACGCACGTACATGCCGCTGGAGTATCGCTTGACCGGCGTGTCGATGAAGCGTTCGAGTTCGGCGAAGGCGACGATGTCGTCGAACTTGTCGGAGACCTCGCGGCGTTTCATGCCGAGGATCGCGGCGTTGAGGTAGACGTTTTCCCGGCCGGTAAGTTCGGGGTGAAAGCCGGTGCCGACTTCGAGCAGCGAGCCGACGCGGCCGCGCATGATCGCCCGGCCGGCGGTAGGTTCGGTGATGCGCGAGAGGATCTTAAGGAGCGTGGACTTGCCCGCGCCGTTGCGGCCGATGACGCCGAGTACCTTGCCGGGCTCGGCTTCGAAGCTGACGTCTCTGAGCGCCCAGAAGGCCTCGCGCTCGGCGGGGCGGCGGCTCGCGCGGCCGACCAGTTTGGAGACGCCCGCACCGGCCAGGCTTGTTAATCGCTCGCCGAGCGTGCGCTCGATCGCGATGCCTTCGCCGAGGCGGTATCGCTTGCTGAGCCGGTCGACATGGATGGCGGGTCGAGTCATGCGGGGTTGCGGGAAGGTGCGAGACGAATCAAAGCGGGTCACACGATGTCGGCGAAGCGTCGTTCGGCGCGGCGGAAGTACAGGAGCCCACCGATGAGCGCGGCCAGGCCGATCGACGTCGAGATCAGCCAGTCGGTGTAGACGATCGGCGTGCCGAGCATCGCGCTGCGAAGCGCGGCGATCGTGCCGCCCACGGGGTTGAGTGAGAGAAGCCAGCGGAAGCGCTCGGGCATGATCGCGACGGGATAGATCACCGGCGTGAGGAAAAAGAGGATGCGCAGGAGAAACGGGAGCACGTGGCGGAAGTCGCGGTAGGCGACGGTGATCGCGGACATGAGTACGCCCACGCCGAGCACGGCGATCATCAGTGTCGCGATCATGATCGGCACGAGCGCGATCGAAACGGTCAGCGGCACGCCCAGCGCGACCATCGCGAAGAGGAGCACGACCAGGCCGATCGCGTAGTCGATCAGCGGCGCACCGGTCGCGGCGAGGGGGACGATGAGTCTAGGGAAATAGACCTTGCGGATGACCCCGGCGCTGGCGACGACGCTGCCGCTGGATGCCGAGACCGCGGCCTCGAACAGTGTCCAGGGCAAGACCCCGGCCAGCACGAAGACGAGATAGGGCGTCGGCGCGACCTGCGCGTCCAGGCCCATGAGTTTGCCAAAGAAGAGGAAGAGGATCAGCGCCATCGCGACGGGTTGGATGACCGCCCAGCCGATGCCGAGCGCCGCCTGTTTGTAGCGGACCTTGATGTCGCGCAGGGCGAGGATGACGAGTAGATCGCGGTGGCCGAAGAGTTCGACCAGGCCCAAGCGGCCCAGGCCGCGCGTCGGTTGGATGACCGTGGTGTGCGTCGTCGTCTCGATTGGAGTTGGGATGGCTGACACCTGAACGCTCCGCGCAAGAAATCCCCGGCCGGTAACCGGTGGAGTGGTTATCGACGCGGCGCGGTATCGGGCCACAGACGATCGTCCCAGCGTGAACAGGCGTGGAGTTAGCGGACGTGCGGCGTGGGTGTGTCCGATAACGGCAATGACCGCGCGAGCACTATTCAATGGGAGCTTGCGACGGACGCGCATCTGCTGCAGAGCGGTTTCGGCACAGCGAAGCGTGAATCGCGATCAGATCGGGCGGCCGACGTGAACGGGCTCGGCGGTCGCGTCGGGTTCGTGGGCGATCGCGTCGGGTATCGGCGCGGTGTCGGGCTCGACGACGCGTCGCGGTTGGCCGCGGCGATCGGGCCGGTCGAAGGCGTGGAGGTCGGCCTTGTGCTTGCGAAGCGCCCGGGCTTGGCGGGCCTGCTCTTTCGCCTCTTGTTTGGCGAGTTTGGCCAGTCGCTTTGCCTCGCGTTGCGCATCGGTGATCCTCGAGACCGGCCGGGTCGAAAACAGGCCCATCGCCAGCACCGCCACCAGCGCGAGCAGCGGCAATCGAAGCGCCTCGCCCGGGGGCAGCGTCGCAAACGCCAGCGCGATCAACGGCACGCCCAACAGCGCCGCTTCCAGAATCCGTCGACGAAACAGCATGATCCCAAACGACACCGCGGCCAGCGCCGCCGCCGCGCCGTTGAGCAGCATCCATCCGTCGGCCAACGCGTCGGCGACGGGGTCGCTCGGCTCGGTCGACAGGGTGCCGCTGCGAAACAGGTTCAACCGACCGGCGTCGCGCAGCGGCAGGTGCATCGCCTCGCCGAGCTGCGCGAACGACGGCTGGGCCATCGTGACGAGCAGGCGTTCGATCGGCGGCAGCGGTTGCTCGACGCCGCGCTTGGGCGCGAACTCGGGCAGCACGCCGGCGAACCCAGTGCCGAACGCCGCGGCGCGCAGGCCGAGCATCGGGCCGGTTGCGAGGATCAAGACGACGACGCCGCAGCCGATCGCTTGCCCGACGCCGCGGTGGATCGTCTGTTTGATAACCAGCGGCGACGCCAGCGCGCCGACGAATCCGCAGAGCGGCGCGGCGAGCCCGGCCAGGCCGAGCAGCAACCCGCCAACGCACGCCGCCCGAGTGCCGCGCTGCGCCGCCACGCACACCAGCGCGAGCCCGATCGTGACGAGCCCGAGCGCGATCGCCGAGCCGGACAGCGTGTTCGACGCGGCGAGGACGGCGGGGTGAACGGCGAGCACCGCGGCGGCGAAGAGACCGGCGAGCGGGCGACCGGTCAGCGCTCGTCCCAATACGTAAGCGGCGGGGATCGCGGCGAGCGTGAGTACGGACCCGAGTGCGACCGCGAGCCAGGCCGGGGCGTCGACCTTGGTTAAACCCGCGACGATAAGATCGATTAGCGGATATGCGTCGATCGGTTCGCCGGCGAGGGCTGCCACGCCGCGTTCGACGGACATCGATGCTGCGACGTCGTCGATGCCTTGCAATGGACCGAGTAAACCCAGCACCGCGCGGAGCAAGGCCCCGGCGATGAAGAGCACCATCAGCAAGGCGAGGTGGTCGATCTGCTGCTGCGGCTCGTCGCGCGTATCGGGCGAGCCGGCGTCGGCTGGCTGGGGCGAGCGGCCTGGCGTTTCGACCCCGGCGACGGCGTGCAGGGGCGCGTGCGCCGCCGGCTCCTCGGTGACCTGAGGATGAGCCGTCGTCGGTTCGGGGATGTTCGCGAGTGACACCATGTCGCTGATTCGCCGCGGTTGACGGCATTCGTGTTATCGGCGAGTCGGCGAAGCGGATCAAGGCCCGGCCGCGCATCCGGTATCACGTCGATCGACTCGCGAGGTCCGGCAGCGCGATCGCTTCGTCACGTCTGTACCGATTGCAACGATCGACGCGATGATGACGAAGCGGCGTCGGTCAGTCGGCTCCGGCTCGGCGTCGTCGATCGGCGTTTGTCACGACCATTTTGATCGACGCGTGTCGCAACAGGTGTCCGGGCAGATCTGCTCTGTCCGACCCGTTGCGTAAAGCGGTTTCGCACCAAGCGTTTAGCGAACTCGTTGAACAAAGCGGCTTAGCCGCAACCATTCTTTGTCACAGGTGAAGTCCCCACGCCGGATGTTCGATAGAACAGGTGAGTGAGCAGGGGGGTGAGGCGTCCGCCTATGATCCCGATCAACATGTCATCACAGATTCCGGTTTTTCCGGATACTTTGGAGAGTCTGTTTTGAGTTCTGAAGTAGGCGAATACACCTTGGAGATCTCACTGGAGCGCGTACTGTCGCACGGGTCGGTGCCGACGCTGCCGGTGGTGGCCGTGCAACTCCTCGAGATGACGAGCAACCCGGACGTGGAGCTCAAAGAGATCGCGGATCTTATCCAGAGCGATCCCGGTCTGTCGTCGAAGGTGCTCAAGACGGTGAACTCGAGTTTCTACGGCTTGCCCAAGCCGTGCCCGTCGATCGAGCGGGCGATCGTGATCCTCGGGCTCAAGGCGATCAAGTCGCTGGTGCTCGGCTTCTCGATGGTGAACCTGACGCGGGACATGGACGAGGGCATCGACCTCGATGCGTTTTGGAAGCACACGATCATCGCGGCCGTGGGCGCTCGACAGGTCGCACAGGTCGCCGGCGCGGGCGAGCCGGACGAGGTCTTCGCCGCCGCGCTGATGCAGGATATCGGCGTCTTAGCGATGCTGGCCAGCTACACCGACGGATACGGCGCGCTGATCGTCGAGTCTGAGAAGGAGCATCGCGCACTCCATGCGATTGAGCGCGACCGCTTACCAATCGATCACGTCGAGGTCGGCGCGGCCCTTGCGGAGAAGTGGCGCATGCCCGCGCCGATCGTCGCCGGTATCCGACACCACCACGACACCACCCCGCCCGCCGACGATTTTCAGATGCAAAACCGCTGCATCGTCATCGGCGAGTTGATCGCCACCGCGATGTCGACCGAGCACGTCGTCCAGTGCTTCGCCGAGCTCTACTCCACCGCCAACGCGTGGTTCGGCCAGGGCGAAGACGATATCGAGACGCTGATCGATAAAGTCCATCAGGCCAGTCGCCAGGTCGCCAAGCTACTCGAGCAGCAGATCGGGGACTTGCCCTCACCGCAGGAACTGCTGAACCGCGCGAGCGAAAGGCTCTTCGAAGAGCAGCTTCAGACCCAGCGCGAGGCCGAGCAGGCCCAGCACGACGCGATGACCGACGGCCTGACGGGCGTGCCCAACCGCGCGCACTTCGACAAGGCCCTCATCCAACTCTGGGGCGACGCCGTCGTCGGCCAACAGCCGATCGCCGTCCTCTTCAGCGACGCGGACAAGTTCAAGTTCGTCAACGACACGTACGGCCACCCGTGCGGCGACGCGGTGCTCGTCGAGCTGGCCAAGCGCGTGAGCGACACGGTCGGCGATCGCGGCACGGTCGCCCGCTACGGCGGCGAAGAGTTCGTCGTCGTGCTACCGGGCATGAACGCGACCCAGGCCGCCGAGGTCGGCGAAGCGATTCGTCGACGCGTCGCGGACACGCCGTTCGAGTTAGACGGCGTGCCCGGAGCGCCCGACGAGCCGTTGCCCAGGACGGTGAGCGTCGGCGTCGCGGCGTGGGCGTCGGGCGAAGGCGATCTGACGGCCGAGCAACTCGTGCAGCGCGCCGACAAAGCGGTGTACACCGCCAAGGAATCCGGGCGAAACAACGTCAAGGTCTGGGGCGTCGACACCGGCCGCCGCGCCGCGGACAAGCGCGCCGACGAAGCGGCGAACCTCGGCGTGTCCCTCGACGCGCTGCCGAACGATGAAAAGCCGCAGGTCCTGCTCATCGAAGACGACGTCGCGCACCTCGGCCACGTCGGCGACAGCCGCTGTTATCGGGTACGCGGCGATCGGATCGAGCAGCTTACGTTTGACCACAGCCTCGAATGGGAACTGACGCGCGC
>JBMYUK010000129.1:0-7154 GCA_049605275.1 Phycisphaeraceae bacterium | reverse complement strand
AACAGGGACAAGCGAAGCGATCGGCCGGGCATTTGGGCATCCTTTCCCACGCGGGCAGAGCGATGAAACGAGGCGTCGAGGCGTGTAGGCTTCGGGGCGCCTTCGAGGCGGCGGGCGGTTTACGGCAGGGTGATCTTTTGGCCGACGGCGAGTTTCTTGGGATCGACCGAGGGGTTGGCGGCGGAGATGTCGCGCCACTTTTGGCCGGTGCCGTACTCGCGTTTGGCGATGGCCCAGAAGGTGTCGCCCTTGCGGATGGTGTAGGTGCGGGGGGCGGGTTCGGCGGGCGGGAGGGGCTCGGGTTGGAAGTTGCTGCGGTCGTAGGCTTCGGGATCGCCACCGAGAGCGGGGCTCGGCTCGGCGGGGACGGTAGCGCCCTGGTTGATCGAGACCGGCGGCAGCGGCTCGGGCGCGGTCGAGTAGGCCGGGGGCGGGACCTGGGCGACGGGCTCGGGGTCGGAGGACTGACAACCGGCCAGCGCGACGGCGGCCATCGGGAAAGCGATCCATGCTTTGTTCATCGGGGTGCTCCTGCGAAAAGGTCGGGTGATCGAAAGTCTATTATGCACAACTCTTCGTCCGCTGTCCCGCCGAATCGAACACCTTCCTGCAACTTCCGGCAACGGCGATCACACCAGCTTCTGACCCGGCAACAGCGGCGGCATCGGCACGCCCAACGCGTCGGCCACGGCCCGCATCAACTCGCCCTCGCCGCGCGTGACCTCGCCGTCGGCCGCGATCGTCTTCGCGCAGGCGCGGATGAGCTTTTTCTTCTCGCGCGGGCTTGCGAGCAGCAATTCATCGAGCGCGGTGCCGACGGCGCTGAGCTTGACCGCGCTTCGGTCTTGCAGCGACACGCCGTCGACGTCGAGTTCGTCGGCCCCGGCACGAAAGGCCGCGGTGGCGCGCTCCGCGTTGCGCTCGCCGATGTGCGCCAACGCCGAGAGTACCGCGGCGCACGATTCGACCAGCGGCTTGAGGCTGTAGTACTCCACCCGCGGGTCGGGGCTGGCCGCGAAGTGCAGGTCGAGGTGCCGCAGGAGCACGCGCTGCAAGACCCACTCGAAGAGATCGACTCGCCCGTCGGCGCGAATCAGCGCATCGACCTTCCGCTTGAACGCCTCGTAGCGCTCGTCGGTCATCGTCCGCATGGCCGGCACGGCGAGGTCCAGGAGCGGCAGCCGGGCCTCTTTCGGCAGCTCGTTCGCCGCGTCGGTGAGCGCACGCGTTCGTGCGGCGACGGCCGGTTCCGCGTGCTTGTCGAGGTGCTCGAGTTGTTTGTCGCGGACCTCGGCGTCGCGCGACAGCAGCACGGCGTACACCGCGGCGCGGGCGAGCTCGCGGTCGTGGGCCGCGTCTTTCATCGCCTGGGGGATCCGCTCGATCAGGTCGTGCATGTACGCCACGTGCGTCGCGCTGATCCGCCCGATCGTCTCGACCGCGGAGTCGCTCGCCGGCTCGCCGGGTTTCGCGCGCTCGCCGACCGCGGCGTCCGCGAGGATCGCCCCGCCGATCGCGTCGCCCAGCATTCCGCCAGGCATGCCCGGCAGCGATGCCGCGCTCTCATCGCTCGCCATCGGGATCGGCTCGAGCTTGACCGGCTCGCGCTCGCCCGACCCCCGCCCGCCGTACCGATCGAGCAGCTTCGAACGCACCTCGCCCGGATCGGGATACGTGCCGTCCCACGACGGATCGACCCGCCGGATGCGCTGATCCAGCGGCGGGTGCGTCGCGAACAGGCTCACGCCCCAGCTCGACATCGCGTTGGCGATGCACATGTGACCGACCTCGTCGGCGTGCCCCGCCCGCAGCATCGACCCCGCCCCGCCGATCCGCTTGAGCGCCCCGCCGATCGTGTCCGGGTTGCGCGTGAACTGCACCGCAGAGGCGTCCGCCAGGTACTCGCGCTGCCGCGACACCGCCGCCTGAATCAATCGACCCGCCAGCACCCCGATCCCCCCGATCACCAGGAGCGACAACCCCGCCAACCCGATCGCGATCGCCGCCCGCGCGTCCTTCTTCCGCCCCCCGCTGCTGTAAAAACCCACCCGCAAGAGCACCCGCCCCACCACCGCGATCGCGATGATCCCGAAGATCACGCCCATCAAACGGATGTTCAGCCGCATGTCCCCGTTAAGAATGTGGCTGAACTCGTGCGCCACGACCCCCTGCAACTCGTCCCGCGACAACTGCTCGATCGCCCCGCGCGTGATCCCGATCACCGCGTTGTCCGGCGTATACCCCGCCGCGAACGCGTTGATCCCCCGCTCGTCCTCCATCAGATACACCGGCGGCACCGGCGTCCCCGACGCCAAAGCCATCTCCTCGACCACGTTCATGATCTTCCGCTCATTCAAATCCGACGTCTGCGGGTCCAGCAGGGTCCCGCCCATCGTCACCGCCACCGACTCCCCCCCACCGCTGCGCAGCGACGCGATCTTGTAAAGCGACGACCCGCCCACCACCACCAGCACACCGACCAGCGTCGCGACAAACGCCGCGACATAAGGCGGATCCGCCGCCGGCCCGCTCGCATGGCCCGGCCCGCTCTTACCCTCGATCCATATCATCGCGACGACCACAACCGCATAAATCAACAGCGTGATCCCCGCCACCGCCATCGCGAACAGCGCGACGAGATAACCCGACTTTTTACGCGCCTCGTCCTGCTGCTCGAAGAAGTTGGAAGCCATGGAAACCAAGAGCCTTTAGCGCTGGCGCGTTCGCCAGCAGCCGATTCAATCGATCATCAACGTCTCCGCGGATGGCCTCGAGCGACACGCCGATCTCCACCCGCCAACCGCTTCGTCAAAACGACACCTTCGGCGCCGCTTTCTCCGACGGGTCTTCGATCTCGAAGTACTCGGCGCTGTCGAAGCCGAACGCGTTGGCGAAGATCACCGGCGGGAACGTCTGCTTGTACTCGTTGTACTGATTCACCGAGTCGTTGTACGCCTGACGCGAGAAGGCAACCTTGTTCTCCGTCGTCGTCAGTTCTTCGGTCAACTGCATCATGTTCTGGTTCGCCTTGAGGTCCGGATACGCCTCGGCCACCGCCATCAACCGGCCCAGCGCGCCGGTCAACTGACCCTCCGCCTGAGCCAGTTGCTGCATGTCCGCGGACTTGGTCGGGTCGCCGTTGACGTTGATCTGCGCCTGCGTCGCCGAGGCACGAGCCTGAAGCACCGCCTCGAGCGTCTCCTTCTCGTGGGCCATGTACCCCTTGGCCGTCTCCACGAGGTTCGGGATCAGATCGTGCCGCCGCTTAAGCTGCACGTCGATCTGCGAGAACGCGTTCTTTGCCCGCTCGCGGAACTTGACTAGCTTGTTATAGATGCCCACGACCCACAACACGAGGATCACGAGCACGACAATCAGAACAATCAGAGCTATCAGCGTTGGAGTCATCGAAACGCCCCTATCGAGAAAGTGAAGAGTACAGGCCGCAGCGCGGCAACGCCATTATGCCACACCCCGCGACCGCGAGCCTGAGAAATCATGCCCCGCCTCTCCCGCCGGTGAAAAACCCGGCCGCCGCCTTACTCGCCTGCGCCGCGGTCTTCGCTGACCTCGTCCGTCTGATCGTCGTCCGAGTCGAACGAGCCCGTCATCTCGTACCACGCCCCGATCGCGAAGATCACCAGCAAGGCAAAGACGATCGCGCCGCGCAGCGTCCGACGCCTGTCTTTATCCGTCAGACGCCGCTCGGACATCGGCAAGATATCCATGAACCGCCGCACGTACAGCACCGCGACCGAAGGCCCGAACGCCAGGAACATCACGCCGATACCCACGCAAATCCCAAGCCACGTCATCACCCCCGCCGAGCACTCGTCCTTCTGCCGAACGATCACGTGGCAAGGCACCGCCACCATCAACTCGATGATGCTCCCGCGCAAGAGCAGGCGATACACCCGCGCCGACACCGATGCGGGGTCTTGTCGGAAGCTCGCGATGCCAAACACCAGCGTCCAGCCCAGCCACGTCAGCAGGCCGAACAGGAAAAACAGCGCCGTCCCGCTCTTCTCGCCCTCGTCGTCCACCGCGCCGTGCACTTCGAGCATCTCCATGAACCCGGCCCCGCCGAACGTCACCAGCAAACCGAGCAGCAGACACGCCGGCAAAATCGTCAGCCACACCTTGCCGCGCGTCATCGGCCGCCGGCTCGCCACCCGCACCGGGATCAAAACGAACACCAGCTGGCACAGCACATAAATCCCCGCGACGATCCAGCCCGCCGCCGGCGCATCGTCTTCCTTCGAGAAAGCGACGCCGATCAGGATCGTGCTTGCCAACGCGAAAAGCGCATAACACCCCACCACCGCCAAGGCCCAGAACGGCTTCGCGTCTTCGCGGATCATCTCGCGCTGCGTCGCGCTCGGGCCCAGCCCCGTGCCGCGCGGCGCTTCGGGAGGCGAGGGCGACTCGGCCCGTCGGCTCGCCGCGGCGCGCGCGGGCTGCGACGAACGATCCTCCGCCGTCGATAAGCTCCCGCCGCCCGGCAAGCGCACGTTCACCGGGGCCTGCCCGACGCGCAACAGCTCCAGGTCTTCGTGTAAATCCTCCATCGTCGCGTAACGATCCTTCGGAAAACGCGCGATCGCGTGCTCGATCACCGCCGCCAGCCCAGGGTCGATCCCCGGGTGGACCTGCGCCGGCGGCTCGGGGTCGATCAGACGCTTCATCTTCGTCACCGTCGCGAGGTTGCTCGGCTCGAACGGCCGCTTGCCCGTCGCCATCTCGTACAACAACAACCCGAACGAGCAGATGTCCGACTGCGTCCCGCCGGCCTTGCCTTCAAAGAGCTCGGGCGCGAGGCAGCACGCCGTCTCCACATCCACCGCCTCGCCATCCCCGCGCACCGACCCGGGCATCGATCGGCCGAGCCCCAACGACGTGAAACGCGCCGCCCCGTCCATCCCCAGCACCACCCGGTCCGGCCGAACCACGCAACGACTCAGCCCCACACGGTCGTGCACATACCGCAGCGCGTCGGCCAGCGGCACCGCCAGCGACAACACCCGCTCGGCCGCCAGCGGTCGCCCGCCAACGAGCAGCGCCCGAAGCGACCCGCCCGCGAGCGCTTCGGGATCGAACGTCACCGTCCCCGCCTGCGCATCGATCTTCTCGACGCGCGCGATCGCCGGGTGATCCATCGACCGAAGCCGCTCCGCCTCGCGCACGAGACGCGAAACCGACGACCCGCCGCCGCTCGACGCCGAATCATCGACCGGCCGCGTGCGATCGCCGTCCGCCTCGTGCGGATCGTCGCCCGTCGGCCCGGCCCCGTGCTGGTCACCCATCGCATCAACCTTCCAAACGCTTAGCCTAACGCGAACCGCCGCGACATCCCGCAACGAATCCAACACTATCCCAGATGCACCCCCGCGCCGCAAAGCCGCGGAGTAGTCTTAGGCGTAAGACGCATTTCAATGAGTATTCGCGCGTTGCGTAGCCGCCGTGCAACGCACGGGGGTCGAATCCTTTACGACTTCGATTACGGTCACGCCGAAACGATCCAAGCCGATACGACCCCCGCGTGTTACTCGGGGGCTGCTAAAACGCGCGAGGTATAAGTGGGATGCGTTTGATCAGTAGCCGCCGACGGGTGGCCGTGGTCAAGCAACGCTTGCCCACGGACCGAACAACGTCAACCTCAGCTCAATCGCTCCGTGGGCAGGCTACGCCTGACCACTGCCACCCATCGTTACGAAGATGCGGCAGCGGCGGCTTGTCGCAGCTTCGGGATGATCGTGTTGATCGCGGCGTGGGCGAGGTAGGCGGTCCATGCGAGGATGCCTGCGATCTTGAAGCCGTCTTCGATCATGCCTGGGTGCGCGACGCCGGTGAGTTGGCTCGTGAGCGAGCCGTTGGTATCGACGACCAGCGAAATGACGAAGCAGACGCCGCTGAAGACGAGAAGGATCAGTTCGGTGCGGAGGATGGTGCGTCGGAAGTTGTAGACGAAGACCATCATGAGTGTCGCGTAGGCGAGGAGGATGGCTTTCTCGGGCAGGCCGGTGAGCTTGGGCAGCGCGTTTTCGTGGAGGAGAAAGGCGTCGTCGAGGCCGAGGAAAAAAGAGATGAACGCGGCGACGAGGAAGAAGAGCCCGGTGCGGAGCCGGCGGTCGGTCTGGACGATGATGAGGCCGGCGAGCGCGGCGACGGCACCGGCGATGGACCAGAGCTTGATGCTGAGCGTCGTGAACATCCCGGTGTAAAAGGGCATGCCGGTGATGCTGGTCGCGTCGTCGGTGAGCTGCGTGGCCGGGGCGCCCAAGCGGGTCATGACCAGCCAGGCCGCGGCGACGACGAGCAGGCAGCCGGCGAAGACGAAGGCGAAGGCGAAGAACAGCCGCCTGCCGCGGCCGACCGTCGCGCCGAGCAACTGGGGCTCGGGTGTTGCCGAGGACCGGGTTGGCGCGGCACGGGTTGCCGGGGCTTGGGTTGTCGCACGCGGCCTGCCGAGGCCGGGCGCCGGTCGCGAGACGAACCGCTCGGAGACGCTCTGGACCTCGCTCGGCAGATGACTGGTGGGGTGAATCGACAAACAAACCTCCCGCCTCGTTGCGCTTGGCGGGGCCTTCGCGCTCGAGGATGTATGGATCGGCGGAATGCAGGAATGCAAATACCGCTAACCAAATTGTAATATTCGATTTCGCTCGGGCCAGATTTTCTGCGTGATTCGAGGTGATAATCGAGATGCGGCGTCTGCCGTTCGCGTCGCGGAGGCTGTATCTGCCGCGGCTGTGAAAATGGGTAAGGTTTAACTGATACGCCTAAAGGCCGATAAAAGCGGGCTTGTCGCGGGGTCGCGGGGGTCGCACACGCGGTGCGGGTTTTGGGCTTGCGGGTTGGTAGGCGAGGCGCGGATTTCGCTTGCGTGGCTTGGCCGGCGAAAAAGCGGCTGAAATCAGCGCGCGCGAGGCATCCGAAAACGGTTTAATTGAGGGTTGCATGATTGGAGCAGAGCGCCTTGCGACGCTTCGGGCACAGGCGGGGATCGGCAATAGGCGATTGATGAGAGGGACAGGCATTCACGCCTGTCAGCGGGCCGCAAGCCTGGTCCGGTTTCCCCCTGAGAACATGTGTGAGAAGTCGAACATAGCCGGCGGCCTACGGACGCCGGACAAGAGAACAGGTTGGGCGTCTCA
>JBMYUK010000128.1:0-7162 GCA_049605275.1 Phycisphaeraceae bacterium | reverse complement strand
TGTACTTGGGTTCGATCATGGTCTGAGCCAGCGCGGCGCAGCCGGTCTCGAAGATGCGTTTGGACTTCGGGCAGTCGTAGGGCGCGGTCGGGCTGTAGGTGCCGAGCACGGGCAGCTTGATCGTCGTCTCTTCGGTCTTGCCCGCTCGCCAGCGCGTGACAACGAGTTCGCCCTTGCCCGCATCGGACTCGGCTCGGGTCAGGGCTTTACCGAACTCGAAGCGCGCGTTGGTGTCGAAGGGCTCGCCGAAGACGCCGAGGATCACGTCGCCGACGCGCAGGACACCGTCGGCCGGGGAGCCGGGGTGGACCTTGGTGATGGCGATCTGCCGTGCGGTCGTCGTCGTGAGTTTGTCGGGATACATCCAGCCGCGTGCGCCGGTCGCGCCGAGGTTCCAGTCGTGGGTGTAGCCCTCGGGGATCGGCTCGCCCTTGGTGAGGTCGGGGTTCGAGGCGTCGCCCTTCGGCCCGGCGGCGCTGACGGGCAGACAAACCGAAACGATCGCAAGGATCGTTGGGACGAGCAGCAGGCGGGGTAAACGCATGGATTTCCTTTTGGAGTACAGACAACGCGAACCTATGTTGTAATGGTAAGTGACAACTCGGTCGTCGTGTTTCACGTATCGGCTGATTTTCACGTAATAATACAATCGCGAACTCAACGATAGCCGAGTCAACACGCCCGACAGCCAAGCAATCACCCCGAGACCCCGATGAATCCAATCCGCACGACGTACCTCGCCGCCCTGCTTGTCTGCTTGACTATAGCTCTCGGGGCGCACGCCGGCGAAAAGCCCAACGTCGTCCTCATCATCTCCGACGACCACTCGTTCACCGACTACGGCTTCATGGGCCACGACGTCATCCAGACGCCGCACCTCGATAAGCTCGCATCGCAGAGCGCGCTCTTCCGCCGAGGCTACGTGCCCACCGCTCTCTGTCGGCCCGCGCTCATGACCCTCGCTACCGGCACCTACGCCCACACCAACCTCGTCACCGGCAACGACCCCACCATCAACGAGACCAACGCCGCCTACGCCAAAGAAAAAGGCAAGTCCGCCAAAGCCCTCATCATCGACAACATCGATCGCTTCGAGACCCTGCCCCAGGCACTCGGCGACGCCGGCTACCTCAGCCACCAGTCCGGCAAGTGGTGGGAAGGCAACTACCGACGCGGCGGCTTCACCCACGGCATGACCCGAGGCTACCCCGAAAAAAGCGGACGACACGGCGACGACGGCCTGCTCATCGGAAGACGACCCGCCGACGCGCCCCGAGCCAGCGAAGGCACGGACATCCCCGCCGCGATGAAACCCATCGACGACTTCATCGGCCTCGCCAAAGACCAGGGCAAACCCTTCTTCCTCTGGTACGCACCCTTCCTCCCGCACACCCCGCACAACCCCCCCGCCCGACTCTTTGACAAGTACAAAGCCGAGGGCAGGCCCACCACCGTCGCCCGCTACTACGCCATGGTCGAGTGGTTCGACGAGACCATCGGCGACCTCATGCAAACCCTCGACGAACAAGGCGTCGCCGACAACACCCTCGTCGTCTACGTCACCGACAACGGCTGGATTCAAAACCCGAAGGGCAACGGCTACGCACCGCGATCCAAGCGAAGCCCCAACGAAATGGGCACCCGCACGCCGATCATGTACCGCTGGCCCGGCAAGATCGCCCCGCAAGACCGCGAAGAACTCGCCACCAGCATCGACATCTATCCGACGATCCTCGCCGCGGCAGGCGCAGAGATCCCCGACGATCGGCCCGGCCTGAATCTGCTGCCCGCGCTCAAGAGCAAGCAAGCCATCGACCGCGATACGATCTTCGGCGAGTCCTTCGCCCACGACATCGCCGACCTGTACAACCCCGAAGAATCCCTGCTCTACCGCTGGGTCATCCGCGGGGACACGAAGCTGCTGCTGACCTACGACGGCGAGCCCGGCCGGATGAAGTACCCGCCCAAAGACGCCGCGCCTCAGCTCTACGACCTCGCGAAAGACCCGTTCGAGCAACACAACCTCGCCGAGGAGCGTCCCGCGGACGTCGCCGAGCTGACCGCCCTGCTCAACAACTGGTACCAGCCCGAGCAGGCAACACACAGCGGGAACGACAAGCCGTAGTTCGATTGCGCCAAGATGGATATCCGCCCCGCCGCCGAAGCGCGGCTTTGTCATGCGCTCAGACGACTTACAATAAAGCCTCACTCCTACTGCGAGCCCACCATGTTCCTCATCCGAAAGATCGGTAAGACCCTCCGCGGACAGGCCAAGCCCTACCAGATCGTCTGCGCCGCGATCCTCGGCAGCCTCGTCGGCTTCGCGCCGCCCTTCGCCAACGCGCCCTTCTATCTGCTCGGCGTCGTCATGCTCCTCGCCATCCTCAACGCGAACTTCTTCATCGCGACCTTCACCGCCGGCGTGACCAAGCTCTTCGCCCTCGCGCTCATGCCCCTGTCTTTTCAGCTCGGGATGCTCGTCGTCGACGGGCCCTTGCAGCCGATCTTCCGAAGCCTCATCAACGCCCCCGTCACCGCGCTCATGGGCTTTGACTACTACGTCACCGCCGGCGGCACGCTGATCGGGCTCGTCCTCGGCACGCTCATCGGCATCGGCTACGTCAAGCTGATCCGCGCGTTTCGCAGGAAGATGGCCAAGGTCGAAGCCGACAGCGAGAAGTACGCCGACTTCGTCTCCAAGCGCGGCGTCCGCGTGCTCATGTGGGTCCTCTTCGGAGGCAAGGCCAAGGTCTCCTACGCCGAACTGGCCGAGCAGAAAAAGATCGGCAACCCGATCCGCCCGCTCGGCGTGGTGTTCGCCGTGCTGCTCGTCGGGCTGATCTTCATCGTTCAGCAGTTCTTCTCCAGCGCGCTCGTCACGACGCTCGTCAAGGGCCAACTCGAAAGCTACAACGGCGCGACGGTCGATCTCAGCGGCCTCGATCTCGACCTCGCCGGCGGACAGGTCACCATCGACCGCCTCGCCATGGCCGACCCCGACGACCTCGCGACCGACCTCCTCCGGGCCGAGCAGGTCGTCGCCAAGCTCTCGACCGCTGACCTGCTGCGCAAGCGGTTTACGATCGACCTGATCGTCATCGACGACGCGCAGCAGGGCGCTGAGCGCGAGACGCCGGGCGTTTTGATCGGTGACCGCCCGAAGCCCAGCCCGCCCAGCGAGCGCGGCCGAACCCTCGACGACTACATCGAACAAGGTAAGAAATGGCGCGAACGCCTCGCGACCCTCCGACAGTGGCTCGAACGACTGCGCGGGCCCGCCGACGAAGACGACGTCACCGAGGAGAAAGACCGCAACCGCCTCGAAGAGTGGGCCGAGCGTTACGGCCACGCCAACGTCCGCGCGGATCACCTCATCGATACCAGCCCGACCATCCTCATCAAGGAAATCAAGATCAACAAGCTCCGCGCGAAGCTGCTCGACGGCGAAACCGTCGACGCCTACGCCACCAACCTCTCGACCCACCCCGCGCTCGTCAACGACCGACCGCGCATCACCGCCGCCTCCAGCGACCAACGCTTCAACCTCGACCTCACCATCGGGCCGCGGGCGATCCCAGAGGCGCGGACCGACCTCAAGCTCACCCTCCGCGACCAGTCGATCGACGACACCCTGGCCGGGCTCGACCTCACCGGCGACACCGGCTTCAAGGGCGGCACCTGGCTCGCGGGCATCGACGGCGGCTGGTCCGACCTCGACGGGCTCGACCTGCCGCTCACCCTCATCCTCGAAGACACGACGCTCAACCACCCCAAGCTCAAGCCGACGCCCATCGACCGCCTGCCCGTAGAGTTCGTCATCGTCGGCCCGATGGATAACCCCAGCCTCGATATGGACGTCGACAAGTTCTCCCGGTCCCTGATGGACAGCGCCGGCCAGGCCGTCTTGTCACAGGTCATCGACGGCGCGACCGACAGGCTCAAAGACGAAGTCGGCGGCGACGTCGTCGATCGCGTCGGCGACGAGGTCGGCGGCATCCTCGATATCTTCGGCGGCCGAAAAGACAAGAAAGACAGCGAACCCTCCGAAGAGCAAAAAGACGAAGAAGGCGAAAAACCCGAAGAAAACGATGCGGTCGAAGACCGTGTCCGCGACACGATCGGCGACATCTTTAATCGCGACTAATCGCCCAGCGGCACGTGCCATGAAGCTCACCATCGGCGGCGTGACGCTGCCCACCAACCTGCTACTCGCACCCGTGGCCGGGTACTACGACCTCGCCAACCGACTGGTGGTGCGCAGCGTCAAGGGCGTGCCTTGCGAAGGCGCGCACCTCGGCGACGAGCGATTTGACTCAGGCGATGGGACCTACGGCTCCGTCGGGCTGACGTGTACGGAACTGCTTTGTCCGCAGGCGATTCTGAACGACTCGCACAAGACGCAGTGGCTCGCGGCGACGAGCCCGGAGGACCGGCCGGTGGCGATGCAACTGTATGGGGCCGAGCCCGCGATCCTCGCCGAGGCCGCGCGGTGGGCCGAAGCGCAGGGCGCGGCGATCATCGACATCAACATGGGCTGCCCGGTCGACAAGGTCACCAAGAAGAACGGCGGGAGCAAGCTGCTCTGCGACCCCGACTTCGCGGTGACGATCGCAAAGACCGTGGTCGACGCGGTAGAGGTCCCGGTCACGTGCAAGATCCGTTTGGGCTGGGACGAAGACCAGATCATCGCGGACTCGCTGCCCGCAAAGCTATGCGACGTTGGCGCGCAGGCCATCACCGTGCACGGCCGAACGACCGCGATGAAGTTCCGACCGTCCGTCCGGCTCGACGGCATCGCGATGACGGTCGAAGGCGTGAAGAGGCACCATGCGGATGTGCCCGTGGTCGGCAACGGCGATATCAAAACACCCGAGGACGCCAAGCGCATGATCGACACGACCGGCTGCGACGGGGTCATGGTCGCCCGCGGCGCGTTCGGCCAGCCGTGGCTCTTCCGCGAGATCGCCTACCACCTCAAGACCGGCAAGCTGGCTGACCCCCTGCCTCGCCACGAGCGCGCCCAACTCGTGCTCGATCACTTCGAGCATTTATTAAAACACCGTGGCGAGCGCATCGCGCTGAATACGATCCGCTTTCGTACGAGCAAATACTCCGCCCATGTCCAACCTTGGCCGGGCCTGCGAAGAAACGTGCAACCGATGAAGACCGCCGGCGAGTTCCGCGACTACTGGCAAGCGGGGATCGAACGGATCAAGGAAGAAGATCGGTCCTACGCCGTAACGAATTAGCTCGTATGAATACGATCGAACCGCGAAGAAGGATGCCGATTGCCTACGGCTTATACGGATCCCATTTCAGTTTTCCCAACGCAACAGCCGCGGCGCTAAGCGTCGCAGGCAGACTATGACACGTTGATCGCGACTTTCCTGCGATGCGTAGCATCGCGGCTACGTTTCTGAACCGGCCCAACGACGAAGTTTCAAAATGTGGTTCGTATAATTCGGCTAAAACCAGTCGTCCCCGGAAAGGTTGGCTCACTGATAACGGACTGCTGTTCGGGGTCCGCGTCTGCTGCGTCGCTGCCGACGCGGGGGGTGATCAGCTGGTCGAAGTCGAACGACTGGATCGCGTCGGCGTCGTGCTCGGCCCGGGGGTTCAGGTACCGCTGAATCTCCTTCATGTCGCCGTGGCCGAGCGTGACCGTTAGCATCAGCAAAAGCAAATACACGTTCGGCTGAGCATCCAAGCCATACGAATTGTTCCTTCAAACCGCATTACGGATGCTCCACATCTAAGACTGGCCAACGACTATTACCGTAGTATGGCAGGTCGTCCCATGGTGCTTGACCCGCCGCACGTGGGTCGCCTGACAATTTCAATCGCTGATCCAGAAGTCCAGAGAGCCGGCGAAGCATTGCTTGATGCGCCGGGTCGTTCGCGAGGTTGTTGATCTGATCGGGATCGTTTCTGCAGTCGTACAACTCTTCTGCAGGCCGCTTGCCAAAGGACAGTTCAAACAGCTCGGGCCAATCGTCCTTCCCTTCGATCAACACGTTTTTGGTTGGCGAGCCATCGATGTCGCCGTAGTGCCCCTCGTTGGTACGGATCCGGTAGGTTCCCGCCGGCCAGCGGTCTGGCTCGTAGTTGCGGACGTAAAGGAAGTCTTTCGTGCGGATCATGCGAGCCGGGTAGCCCTTGCCGTCGATTCGGCACCAGGCGTGTCGCTCTCGGCCGGTGACGATGTAGTCCCGGCCGTCCACCACATCGCCGCTCTTCTTGGAGGTCAGGATCGGCATCAGGCTCTTGCCGTTCATCTGCTTAGGCACTTCTAATCCCGCGGCCTCGAGGAACGTGGGTGCCAAGTCGATCAGGCTCACAAAGTCCTCGGCGGTCCGATCGCCCGGCACTTTCCTAGGCCAGCGGATCGCCAGTGGCACCCGTGCGCCGAGGTCGTAGAGGTTCGCCTTTGCACGCGGGAAGGGCATCCCGTTGTCGCTGGTCACCACGACGATGGTGTTGTCCAGTTGTCCTGCTTCTTCAAGCATCGCCAGCATCTCGCCGACCTCGCGGTCAAAGCGCTGGATCTCGAGGAAGTAGTCGCAGATGTCGCTGCGCACCTCGGGCGTATCCGGAAAGACGCCGGGGACGCGCACCTTGCTCGGATCGATGCCCGCGCGGATGCCGCTGCCTTTCTTGTAACCGCGGTGCGGGTCATGGCTGCCGAACCAGAAGCACCAGGGCTGGCCCTCGTCGACCTGCTGCATGAACTCCTTGAAGGTCTTGACCCGGATCGGCCCGGCGGGGTTGGTCTTGCGTCCACCTTCGCCGACGCGCCCCGGCCCCCAGCCCTTGCGGCTGTAGGCCACCGCGTAGCCAGTCTCGGCGAGTAGGTCGGTGTACGTCGGGTGCTCGGCCGGGAGCGTGCCAAACAACTGCCCGCCGGGCCCAAGCCGCCAGATGTCCTGCCCGGTCGTGATCGCGCTGCGTGACGGCGTGCACGACGGGGCAGCGCAGTAGGCATGCATAAACAGCACGCCTTCCTTCGCGATCCGATCGAACACCGGCGTCTTGAGCCCCGGCGCACCGTACGCGCCCATGTGCGGGTAGGACTGGTCATCCGAGATACAGAACAGGATGTTCGGTCGCTTCTGAGCCGAGTCGGCCTGACCGAACACGGGCAAAGCAAGCGTCATGGCCAGGA
>JBMYUK010000127.1:0-7164 GCA_049605275.1 Phycisphaeraceae bacterium | reverse complement strand
CGTGCTCCTCGATGATGCGTCGCGTGGTCGGCAGGCCCAGCCCCGTGCCGGTGCGCTTGGTCGAGAAGTAGGGCTCGAACAGCTTGGCCCGCACGTCGTCCGCGATGCCCGGGCCGGTGTCGATGACGTGGATGCACAGCGCGTGGTCTTTGTGGTCAGTCCGCGTGGTGCGCAGGATCAGCTCGTTCGCGCCGCCGTGGGGTTGTCGGCCCTGTTTCGCGTCGGCCATGGCGTGCGTCGCGTTAATCATCAGGTTCAGCGTCGCCTGCTTGAGTAGCGACGGGTCGACCTCGATCACCGGCGGCTGGGCGTTGAGTTGGGTGCGCAGCTTGATGCCCGATTCGCTGGCCTGCGGCTCGAAGAAGACCGCCAGTTCGTCGATCAACGCGTTGACGTCCGTGGCCTGACGATCGAGTTCGATCCGGCCGGCGAAGCGCAGAAAGTCTTCGAGGATCTCGCGCAGCCGAACCGCCTCGCGACCGAGCGTCCCGAGTCGGCGGCGCATCTTGCCGGCCTGCTCGGCGACGGCGGGCTGAGCCTCGGCCGCACGCTCGATGTCGGACGCGTCTTCCTGCAACAGCTGGACGTTCAACCCGATCGTCGACAGCGGGTTTTTGATCTCGTGCGCCAGGCCGCGCGTCATCGTGGCCTGCTCGGCCAGGCGTTCGTTGGCCCGGGCCTCGCGTTCGAGTTCCTTGACCTTACGTTCGGTACGCCTTGAGAACAGCCAGGCGCCGGGGATGGCGAGCAGGAGTCCGACGGCGATGCCCAGGAAAAACCAGTTCATCGCTGGAGTTTAGTGGTTGCTCGATCGCCGCGGCGGATCAGGCGTAGCCCGAGCCTTGGCCCTCCGTGCCGTAGAGGTATTCCTGGAGGTAGTGGATCTCGGCACGCTGGTTGTCCATGGCCCAGGCGTTGGCGTCGCCGATGGAGACGACGCCCAGCGGCTTGCCGTGCTCGTCGACGACGGGTAGGTGCCGTACGCGCTTGTCGCGAAAGATCAGCCGCGCCTGTTCGACGGTGATGTCCGGTCGGCAGCAGGCGACCTCGGTGGTCATGACCTGGCCCACGGCGGTCTTCTCGGGGTCTTTTTTCTCCCCGACGACCCGCTGCAGGATGTCACGCTCGGTGAAGATGCCCGCGAGCGAATCGCCCCTTCGATCGACGACCAGGAGCGCGCCGATCCGGTGTTGGTTCATCAGGTTGGCGGCCTCCATCACGGTCGCGGTGGGCGCGATGGACAAGAGCGATTGTTCTTTTTTTGCCAAGAGTTCGGCGACGGTGGACATGGCAGACTCCCATAGGATGCGGTCAGCAGGTTCGGTCGAGCGACCTTGATACAAGCCTACCACGCCTCGGCCGGTTTCCCAATGTTGCACGCCGGGATCCGCGAAAACATTTTGAACGCGATACCATCCCACCATGACTGATACCACGATCATCGACTCAAATCGCTACGTCAAATCCGCCGCCGCGCACGCTAAGGCGAAGACGCTCATGCCCGGCGGGGTGAACTCGCCGGTGCGCGCCTACAACGCCGTCGGCCGCGAGCCCATCACGATCGCAAAGGGCAAGGGCTGTGTCGTCACCGACGTCGACGGCAACGACTACATCGACTACGTCGGGTCGTACGGGCCGTTGATCCTCGGCCACGCGTCCGAGCCCGTCCTCGCCGCGGTCACGAAGACCGCCAAGCACGGCACGAGCTTTGGCATGCCGACGGAGCTTGAGACAAAACTGGCCGAGGCGGTGATCGCTGCGGTGCCGTCGGTCGAGGTGGTGCGGTTCGTGAACTCGGGGACCGAGGCCGCGATGAGCGCGTTGCGTCTGGCTCGCGCGGCGACGGGTCGGGGCAAGATCATCAAGTGCATCGGCTGCTACCACGGCCACACCGACGCGATGCTCGTCTCCGCAGGCAGCGGCGCGACGACGCTGGGCACGCCGAGTTCGCCGGGCGTGCCCGAGGGCTTGGTGAGGAACACGCTGCTCGTGCCGTACAACGATTTGGCGGCCGTCGAGTCGATGATGAAGACCTACCCCGGCGAGATCGCGTGCATGGCGGTCGAGCCGATCGCGGGCAACATGGGCTGCATCCCGCCCGAGCCGGGCTATCTCGAAGGGCTGCGTGCGCTGTGCGATGAGCACGACGTGCTCTTGCTGTTCGACGAGGTGATGACGGGTTTCCGCGTCGACTTCGGCTGTGCGCAGAAGCTGTACAACGTGACGCCCGACCTCACGTGCCTGGGCAAAGTCGTGGGCGGCGGGCTGCCCTGCGCCGCGTACGGCGGTAAGGCCGAGGCGATGCGCATGATCGCGCCGGACGGCCCGGTGTATCAGGCCGGCACGCTGAGCGGCAACCCGTTGGCGATGGCGGCCGGGCTCGCGACGCTCGAAGCGCTGCAGGCCGAAGGCTTCGCCGCGTACCGACGACTCGAATCGAGCGCTCGCCGTCTCGAAGCGGGTCTGGTCGAAGCCGCGAAGTCGGCGGGCGTGCCGATCTACGTGACGCGCGTCGGGTCGATGCTCTGTCCGTTCTTCATCCCGACGCCGGACAAGCGCGTGGTGAACTACGACGACGCGACGGCCTGCCGAACCGACCGATTCGCCGTGTTTTTCAGAGCGATGCTCGACGAGGGCGTCGTGCTGCCGCCGGCCCAATACGAAGCGTGGTTCATCGGCACGGCGCACGACGACGAAGCGATCGACCACACCATCGCCGCGGCGAACAAGGCATTTGTCGCAGCATCTGAACTGTAGCCGCAAGAAGGCACAAAGAGCACAAAAAGATGGCCAAGGACCCGGTATTTAGACTTTGTGATTCGGTTCGCGAAGCGAGCTATGACCTACATCGTATTCTGAGGCAGGGGCACCTTGAGAAGGTGTATGAAAATGGCTTAGCGAATCGCCTACGCAAGCAAGGCATGATCGTCAGACAACAGGTCCCTCTGAAGGTACGCGATGAAGATGGAACCGTGCTGGGCGATTTTGTTGCTGACTTAGTGGTTGAGGACGTCTTGCTCATCGAGCTAAAGGCATGCCGAACCCTGGCAGACGAGCACGTCGCCCAGTTGTTAGGATATTTGCGATCGTGCGATCTTGAGCACGGTTTACTGATCAACTTCGGAGGTTCGAAACTTCAGATCAAGAAGTACGCCGATCTGGAAAGTCAGTCAGACTAATTTTTGTACTTTTTGAGCCTCTTTGTGGCCATGCAACGTGAGAACTATGACCGCCACCGCCGCCAAAACGTTTACGATTCTCGCTGCCGACAAACTCGCCCAGCAGGGCCTGGACTGGATCGATGCGCAGCCCGATGCCGAGTTGCTCAATCAACCCGGTCTGACCGAAGAGGCGTACGGCCAACTACTCTCGCAAGGCGGCATCCACGCGATGATCGTGCGATCGGGGATCAAGGTCACCGCGAAGGTCCTGGAGCATCCCGGCGATCTGAAGATCATCGCGCGGGCCGGCGTCGGCGTGGACAACATCGATCTGCAGGCGGCGACGGACAAGGGCATCCTCGTCGTCAACACGGCCGAGGCGTCGACGATCACCACGGCCGAGCACGCGTTCGCGTTGATGATCGCGCTTTTGCGCAACATCGGCCCGGCGTATAAGACGATGACCGAGGGCGGCTGGGACCGCGCGAAATACAAAGGCCGACAGCTCAGCGGCATGACGCTCGGCGTCGTCGGCTTCGGCCGCATCGGCCAGACCCTGGCCAAGCGGGCGCTGGCGTTCGGCATGGACGTCGTCGCGTTCGACCCTGTTTTTAACAGCCCGACCGCGCTCGACGGCAAGGTCAAGATGTTCACCGATTTCGAGGCGATGCTGCCCGAGGCGGACGTGCTGAGCTTTCACGTCCCGCTGAACGATCACACCCGCGGGATGCTCAACGCAACGACGTTTGAGAAGTGTCGCGACGGCGTGTTCGTTGTCAACGCGGCGCGCGGGGGCGTCGTCGATGAAGACGCGGTGATCCCCGCGCTCGGCAGCGGCAAGTGCGGCGGGGCGGCGCTCGATGTGTTTACCAGCGAGCCGCCCGCGGAAGACAGCCCGCTGCGCAGCCACCCGAAGCTGTTGGTGACGCCGCACCTCGGCGCCTCGACGCAGGAAGCCCAGACCGCGGTGAGCAGCGACGCCGCGATCGCGTGCATGGCGTATCTGCGCGGCGAAGGGATCAAGGGCGCGGTGAACGCGGGAAATCTCCGCGTCGACCTCGACCCGACGCAGAACGGCTTTGTCGATCTCGCCTCGCGGATGGCGGCACTCGTGAGCCCGATGATCACGCGCGGCATCGCGACGGTCTCCATCGAACTGGCGGGCAAGCACCTGCACAAGGCCTCGGGCACGGTGGAGCGGGCGGCGATGGTGGGCTTACTTAGAGAACACCTGGCCGACCCGGTCAACATGATCAATGTCGCACAGGTGGCCGAGTCGCGCGGGATCAAGATCAAGACCGCGACGATCGACGAGCCGACCCAGGCCGGCCCCGCGCTGACGATCGAAGTCCACGGCCCGGACGGCTCGGTCGACGACGCCACCCACGCCATGGACAAGACCCGACGGATCGTCGGCCGCGTCTACGAAGACCTCAAGCCGCGCGTCGTCGAGATCAACGGCTATCAGATGGACATGACGCCGGACGGCACGATGGTGCTCTTGCAGAACGAGGACCTGCCGGGCATGATCGGGCAGGTGGGCTCGGCCTTCGGCGACGCGCAGGTCAACATCGCGGACATGACGATCAGCCGACGCGAACTGGGCGGCGGCAAGCCGACGGCGCTCATGACGCTGAAGGTCGACGCCGAGCCGCCCGCCGAACTCGTCGATCGACTGAATCGCACGCCGGGCGTATTGAAGGTCGCGGTGGTCAAGCTGCCGGGTTCGTGACGCCGGCGGCCGGACTACGCGGTTACCGTTGCCGTTGCCTTGTTCGGCATGGACTGATCGCGGGTGAGCCCGGCCGTGTGTCGCTTGAGCAGTAGCACAACCGGCGCGGCGCCTGTGAGAAGCATGACGAACCAGAGCGGGACGACCAGCGTGCGAGACGCCAGCGACTGATCGGGGTAGACCGCGTGCTGCGCGGCGTAGTCGAAGAGCAGGAAGGCGTAGATCGGGGGCTCTCGGATCGCGAGGATGTCCAACTCGCCTTGCTCGACGCGGTTGCCGATCGATCGGGCCGACGCGCGGGTGTAATCCTCGCTGAGTTGATTGGTGCCGCAGCTGCCGACGCTCCGGTCTTGGGTTGCCATGCGCGTGAAACTGACCCGGCCTTGAAACGCGTCGATGCTGAGCGTGTCGCCGGGGCTGACTTCGACCGCGACGCCCGGCCGCCAGGACCAGCTCGACACGAACAGGCCGGCTGTGATGAGAAACAGCAGCGACGACAGGGCGGTCCAGAGCAGCAGGGCTCGTTTCATCGTCTCAGTGTAGCGGGTGTCGCGGCTCAAGCGATCGTCGCGACGGGAGCAGCGATCGGTTAAACTTGTTCGTTTGTCCCGTCCCGAGCGACGCTTTACGAGACTACGATGCCGCCGACCGATACGCCCCCCGGAATGTCCCCCGGAACATCCCCCGGATTCGCCACCGAGCCCGCCTCGCTGATCGAGCGGCTCGGCCTGAGGCCCGGCCACGCCACGATCGTCGGACTGCAGTGGGGCGACGAGGGCAAAGGCAAAGTCGTCGACATGCTCGCCGCCGAGTTCGACGCCGTCGCGCGATACAACGGCGGCGCCAACGCCGGGCACACCGTCGTCGTCGGCGATCAACAGTACAAGCTCCACCTCATGCCCTCGGGCATCCTCTACCCCGGCAAGATCAACGTGCTGGGCAACGGCGTCGTCATCGACCCCGAGCAACTGGTCAGCGAGATCGTCGGCAACCGCGAGCGCGGCCTGACGATCGATACCGATACGCTCTTCATCAGCAACCGCGCCCACCTCGTCATGCCTTACCACAAGACGCAGGACAAGCTGCAGGAGGCCGCGTACACGATGCCCAATGCGCTCGATCAGGTCGTCGAGGGCATCGGCACGACCGGCCGAGGCATCGGCCCCTGCTACGCGGACAAAGCGCTCCGCTCCACCGCGATCCGCGTCAACGATCTCCTGGATCTCGATGAGCTTCGCCACCAACTCCACCGCATCGTCCCGATCAAGAACGCGACCCTCAAGGCCCTCTGCGACTACACCGGCCAGACGCACGAACCCATCGATGCCGACGCGCTGCTGGACTGGCTCAAGCCGCTCGCCGAGGTCCTCGTCCCGCACGTCGCCGACACCGCGGGACTGCTCGGCCGGATCACCACAGACGAGCGACGCATCCTCTTCGAGGGCGCCAACGCGACGCTCCTCGACATCGACCACGGCACGTACCCGTACGTCACGTCGAGTAACTGCTCGTCGCTTGGCGCACACACCGGCACCGGCGTCCCCGGACACCGCGTCGGCAATGTCATCGGCATCGTCAAGGCCTACCAGACCCGCGTCGGCGGCGGACCGATGCCCACCGAACTCGACGACGCCACGGGCGAACGCATCCGCGAGGTCGGACGCGAGTACGGCACGACGACCGGCCGACCGCGCCGCTGCGGGTGGATCGACCTCGTCGCCCTCAAGTACACCGCGTCGGTCAGCGGCGCGACCTGCCTCTGCGTCATGCTGCTCGATGTCCTGGCCGACCTGCCCGAACTCAAGCTCTGCACCGGGTATCAGATCGACGGCCAAACGATCGAACGCTTCCCCGCCTGCAGCGACGACCTCGCGAAGATCGAGCCGATCTACCAGACGCTGCCCGGCTTCGAGGGACCGGTCGACCACTGCCGATCCATCGACGAACTGCCCGACAACGCGAAGGCCTACCTCGACTTCATCGCCGACTTCCTCGGCGTCCCGGTCGTCCTCGCCAGCGTCGGCCCGAAGCGCGACCAGACGGCCGTGCGCTGATTGATGAAGGACGATCGAGTATTGATGATCGGCTAAGCGGATCGCAGGCAGGGATGACAAAAACGATGAATCAATCATCAATCATCAATCATCAATTACCCAAGCACGTCGCCATCATCATGGACGGCAACGGCCGGTGGGCGCAGGCCCGCGGCAAAGAGAGGTCCTACGGGCACAAGGCCGGCGCGGAAAGGGTTCGCCCGATCGTCACCGCCTG
>JBMYUK010000126.1:0-7175 GCA_049605275.1 Phycisphaeraceae bacterium | reverse complement strand
ACGAGGCCACACATCAGTGAGTCGCGGGCCCATAGACGCCGATAGTTGGAGATATTTTCTAAACTGGCTAAAACACCATAAGGACGGACGCTCTGTTGTAAAACTTCGCCGGCCCGCTCGAAGGCCTCGGCGACTGGCTCTACGACACCCTCCCCGCCGATCCGTTCTGGGGCTTCATGCTCGTCATGGCCGCCATCCTCGCCCTCTCGATCATCGGCGGCGTCGGACGCTTCACCCACACCTACCTCGTCATGCGAACCATCGCACGCGTCATCCAATCCTGGCGCGTCCGCCTCTACCGAAAAATGGTCCGCATGGAGATGGCCACCTATTGGGTCCACGGCATGACCGACGGCACCAGCCGGATCATCAACGACGTCGAGTACCTCCGCAACGGATTCCAGGGCATCCTCGTCCGATCCTCGCAGGCCAGCCTCAAGGTCCTCATCGCCATCACCGTCGCCATGATCGTCAACTGGAAGCTCACGCTCATCGCGCTCATCGGCGGACCCATCATCGGGCTCATCGTCCGACAGTTCGGCAAGTCCATCCGCAAGGCGACCAAGCAGAACATGATCGCCACCGCCGAGATGTACGACCGGCTCAACGAATCGATGGGCGATCTGCGCGTGATCAAGACCCACCAGGCCGAGGGCGTCGAGTCCCGCCGTTTCATCAAAGCGAGCCAGGACGCCTTCCGCGAGCAGGTTCGCCAGCACCGAGTCCGCGCGACCTCGTCGCTCGTCGTCGAGACCGTCGCGCTAATCGGCATCATCGCCGTCGCCGGCATCTCCGCGTGGAATATCTTCAACCGCGGCGTCCCCGGCAGCGAGTTCATGACCGTGCTCGGCGCCCTCGTCGCCGCGGGTGCCAGCTTCAAGCCGCTCTCCAACCTCCACCACGACCTCACCTCCGCCGACGCCGCCTCCGAACGCATCCTCGAACTCCAGGCCCAACTCGGCGACACCCGCACCCGCGACCGGACCGATCAGCCCAAGCTCCCCCGACACCAACAGTCGATCCGATTCGAGTCCCTGACCTACGCCTACCCCAACGCCGAAAGCAACGCGCTCGACGGAGTCGATCTCGAGATCCCCTTCGGCGAGATGGTCGCGATCGTCGGCGGCAACGGCTCGGGTAAGTCCACCCTCGTCGCCGCCCTCACCCGACTCGTCACCCCCGACCAGGGCCGAGTCACCATCGACGGCCACGACATCCGCGAACACGACCTCCGCTCGGTCCGCGAGCAGATGGCCATGGTCACCCAGAAGACCCGCCTGTTCCGCGGCTCCATCGCCGACAACATCGCCTACGGCCGGGCGTGGACCCCGCGACAAGACATCATCCGCGCCGCAACGATCGCCACCTGCGACCGCTTCGTCGACGACCTGCCCGACGGCTACGACACCCGCCTCGGCGAGGGCGGCGAGGGCGTCTCCGGCGGCCAGGCCCAACGCCTCTGCATCGCAAGGGCCGTGCTCCGCGACCCCACCATCCTCATCCTCGACGAAGCGACCAGCCAGGTCGACACCACCTCCGAAGCCCTCATCGCCAAGGCCATGGAACAGATCACCCAGGGCCGAACCACCCTCGTCATCGCCCACCGCATGTCCACCATCGTCCACGCCGACCGCATCGTCGTCATGGAGCACGGCCGGATCGTCGGCATGGGCAAGCACGACGAACTCCTCCAAACCTGCCCGCAATACCACGCGCTCGCCAGCGGGCAACTCGTCGCGAGCGATTGAGCCGGCCCGGGTCGTCACCGATCCATCGCGCATAATGGCGCGCGATGACGACTCGACCGCGCCACGCCGAAGCCGACGACGACCCTCGCTCCGACCACGAACTCGTCGACGCGGTGAATCGAGGCGACGCCGACGCCTTCGCCGTCCTCTACCGCCGGCACCAACCCTACGCCAACCGCATCGCCATGCGCTTCGCCGGCGAAAACAGCCTCGCCCTCGACGCCGTGCAGGACAGCTTCGTCTACTTCTACAAGAAGTTCCCCGGCTTCGTCCTCACCGCCAAGCTCACGACCTTCCTCTACCCCGTCGTCAAGCACAACGCTCTGACCCTCAAGAAAAAAGCCAGACGCGCACAAGGCGACGCACCCGAACAAGCGCTCGCCAACGAACGCGCAATCGGCCAGGACCCCGCGTCCGTGCAATCGCCCGACGACCTGCACGCGCTACTCCGCCAGCTGCCCGATGCGCAGCGCGAGGCGCTCCTGCTCCGCTTCGTCGACGGGTTGTCGCTCGAAGAGATCGCCCGGGCCCTCGACATCCCGCTGGGCACGGCCAAGACGCGCATCCATCACGCCATCAAAAAACTCCGAGACGACCCCGCCACGAAAAAATATTTCGAGCGTTGAACCCAAGACCACCTCCGCACCCTTCACATACGGAAGTCACCGATGCCCAACGAAGAACAACCGTTCGACCGCCTGCCCCCCGCCCTCGTCGACGCCCTGCGCGAGCTCGACGGCCCGGCGGTCATGCCCGACGACCAGCGCGACGCCGACGTCCTTTCCGGGGCCCGTCGGCACCTCGCTCAGGCCGCCGCGATCGAGCGCAAACGCCGAAACCTCCGCCTCTTCTTCGCCGGTAGCGCGGGCGGCGCGATTGCCGCGGCCGCAATGATCGCGCTCGTCGCCTTCGTCAACGCACCCGCAGACAACGCGGCGTCCAACGCACCGGCCGCCGCGATGCAGAGTCCGCCGACTGCGCCCGCGATCCGAGGCGATATCGACGCCGACGGCACGCTCGACATCCTCGACGCCTACGCGCTCGCCAAACAGGTCAGCCGGAACAAAGCGGTCGATGCGTTGCAACGGCACGACATGAACGGCGATAAAAGCGTCGACCTTCGCGATGTTGACTGGATCGCGAATCAGGCGGTGTCGCTGAACACCGGGGAGCGCGGCTGATGAAGATGCTCTCGCTACTGCTCGCGACCGCGGTGATCGGGCTGCTCTGGCTCCCGCTACATCTCTGGGATCGGCCCGGGGGTGTGGATTGGGCGTCGGACCCATCGCGGCTCGTCGATATCCAGGCGGATGTTTACCACGCCGGCCTTTCGCCCCAAGCCGCCGACCGGCGCTCTCGCGGGGACGATAAGGCGGCCGAGCCCGTCGTCTTGAATGATGAGGACGCCGCGCACGCCGCCTTCGCCACGATCGATCTCACCATCGACCCGCTCGGCCAGCCGCTGGGCGCGTATCAGATCGAGCTGACTTCGCTGGACGCGGACTTCGCTGTCGTCGGCGTCGAAGCGGGCGAGCACGACGCCTTCGACCACGGCCGACCGCCCTACTTCGATCCCGTCGCGCTCGTGGATGGCACGGATCGGCTCGTCATCGCCGAGTACGCCCGAACCGACATCGAAGCCGACGCGCTGCCGACGACGCCGGTGCGCATCGCAACGGTGCACGTCGAGCTGCCGATCGTCGCGAGTGACGCAGCGAAACCCTTGCTCCGACTCACGCTCCTCGCCGCCGGCGACGCCGAGGGCAAGCGCATCGATGCTAAAGCGACCTATGCCTTCCGGACCCTCCAACCCTAACCGCACCAAGCCCCAGAAAGGCCGATCCGATGAAAACCAAACTCACCCTGTTCCTGATGCTCGCGATGCTCGTCGGCGTGACGGGCTGGCTCACGGCGTGCCAAAACTCGTATCACGCGCATCGATCGATGCATTTCAGCCGGCAGGGGAACCCCAGCGTCATGGACTTCATCGGCGGTGAACAGCTCGGTCTGGCCGGCGCGAGCGACTCGGTAGGCCGACTCAACCGCGTCGTCGGTGCGACCGAAGCGCCCGCGCGATTCCTCGCCAAGCCCGGCGACGACATCTGGGTGATCGTCAAGCCTTCGCCCACCGCCAAGCCGCGCCCGGATCACGACGACAACCGAGACGATCACCCCGGCGCCGGCGCGATGATCGCGCTGCTGCCGCCTTCGCGTGACGACGCCGACGCCGAGCCGACGCTCGTACCCATGCCTCTCAAGCACACCGATGTGCGGGCCTCGGTCACCGGGTACATCGCGACGGTCGACGTCGAGCAGCAGTTTCACAATCCCTTTGGTTCGAAGATCGAAGCGGTGTATCAGTTCCCGCTGCCTCAGGACGCGGCGGTGAGCGAGTTCGTGATGGAAGTCGGGCCGGAGGGCGACCGCCGACAGATCCGCGGCATCGTCCGGGAGAAAGCCGAGGCCGAGCGCATCTACCGCGCCGCGCGATCGCAGGGCTACAACGCGTCGCTACTCACGCAGGTCCGCCCGAACATCTTCGAGCAGAAGGTCGCGAACATCGAGCCCGGCAAGCAGATCGACATCAACATCCGCTACTTCAACACGCTCGGCTACAGCGACGGCTGGTACACCTTCACCTTCCCGATGGTCGTCGGGCCGCGCTACAACCCAGCGGGCTCCGAAGACCCCGTCCACGCCATCGCGCACGGCGACCGCGCCCCGGCGAATGACCGCACCAACGGCACCGCCATCCAATACCTCCGCCCCGACGAGCGCACCGGCCACGACATCAACCTCACCCTCGACATCGACGCCGGCGTCTCGATCGAAGAGGCCAAGTCCCTCACCCACGCCGTCGACGCGACCAACCCCGACGCAAGCCCCAACAAACTCCGCGTTGAACTCTCGCCCAACGACACGCTGCCGAACAAAGACTTCGTCTTCGCCTTCCGCGTCGCCGGGCAAACCATGAAGTCCGGCCTGGTCACGCACGAAGACGCCGACGGCCAAAAGTACTTCACCCTCATGCTCTATCCCCCGGCCGATCTCGAAAGCCTCGACCGCCAGCCGATGGAGATGGTCTTCGTCCTCGATACGTCCGGGTCGATGTCCGGCGAGCCGATGCGGCAATCCAAAGACGCCATGGAGCACGCGCTCAAGCAGCTGCGACCGGCCGACAGCTTCCAGATCATCCGCTTCAGCAGCGACGCGAGCGCACTGGGTAACAAGCCCCTCCGCGCCACCCGCTTCAACCTCAACAAGGGACAACGCTTCGTCGATCGCCTGTCGGGCAACGGCGGAACCCGCATGATCGAAGGCATCAAAGCGGCGCTCGACTTCCCCCACGACCCCGATCGATACCGCGTCGTCACCTTCCTCACCGACGGGTACATCGGCAACGAAACCCAGATCCTCCGGGAGATGAACGATCGCATCGACGACGCTCGCGTCTTCTCCTTCGGCGTCGGATCGTCGACCAACCGATTCCTCCTCGACCGCATGGCCAAAGTCGGACGCGGGGCCTCGGCCTACCTCTTGCCCGACGTCAGCGGCAAGGACGTCATGGACCTCTACTTCGAGCGCATCAGCCGCCCCGCCATGACCGACCTCGAAATCAGCTGGGGCGCCGCCAACGTCTCCGAGGTCTACCCCAAGCGCATCCCCGACCTCATCGTCGGCCGGCCCGTCGTGCTGACCGGCAAATACACCGGGCAACTCAACGACATCCGCGTCACCGGACGAGCCGGGCCCCGCGACCTCGCGTTGACCGTCGACGCCGACCGGCCGGCCGAGCACCCCGCGCTCGCGCAGGTCTGGGCCCGCCGCAAGATCGCCGACCTCATGGACCGCATGGCCCTGGAGAACAACGCGAAATGGCAGCCGGACGTGCTCGCAACGGCGCTGCGGTACAACCTGGTCAGCGCGTACACGAGTTTCCTCGCGGTCGATACCAGCCGACGCACCGAGGGCAGCGAGGGGACGACCGTCCGTCAGCCCCTGCCGATGCCCAAGGGCGTGAAGTACGAGACGACCGTCGGCGAGTGAGGACACCCGGCCGATAGAATGCGGCGATGGACGACCGGTTCGAGTTGTTTGTCTACGGCACGCTGAAGCGCGGCGACGTGCGGGCGCCGCTGCTCGACGGGCAGCGTTACCTGGGGCCGGCGAAGACCGCGGCGGCGTATCGGCTGTTCGACACCGGGGACTACCCGGCGCTCGTCGAGGCGCGGCCACTGGGTTTAATCGGGCGCTCAATCGGGGGCGAGTTGTGGGCGGTGGACGCGGCGTGCCTGGATCGATTGGACGTCGAAGAAGGCGTGGACGAGGGGTTGTACGCCCGGCGAGCGATCGCGCTGATCGAGCCGAGCGGGTCGGCGCTGGCGTACGTTTATCGGCGATCGGTCGAGGGCATGGCGGACTGCGGAGCGTCGTGGCGCGGGATGGAATAGCCGGCCGCTTTATCATGGCGTTGCGATGTATGTCTATGCGGGTATCGACGAGGCGGGTTATGGGCCGATGTACGGGCCGCTGACGGTGGGTTGCGCGGTGCTGACGCTGCCGGGGCGGGCGAGCGATGCGCGGCCGCCGGCGTTGTGGGACCTGCTCGACTCGGCGGTGTGCCGTCGGCTTCAGGGTCGCAAGGGTCGGCTCGCGATCAACGACTCGAAGAAGCTGACGACCAAGGCGGCGGGGATCAAGCATCTAGAAGCGGGGCTGCTCGCGTTCATAGGGATGGACGGCGGCGTGCTGCCCAGCGACGTCGGGCAGTGGCTGGATCGCGTGGGCGAGTCGCGGCATCGCGCGAGCGATCGCGGGGGATTGTCGGCACTGCCGTGGTACGCGGCGTCGGCGGATCGGCCTTGGCAAGCGCTGCCGGCGGCGAACACGAAGGACGAGATCACGCTGGGGGGCGGGATGCTCGGCCGAGCGTGTCGCGAAGCGGGCGTCGGCTTCGGCGGCTACCACGCACAGGTCGTTTACGAGGACGCGTTCAACGAGCGCGTCGCGCTGACGCGGTCCAAGGCCTCGGTCAGTTTCACGGCCGTGGGCGCACACCTGGTTCGGATCATGGACGCATACGGCGAGCACCACCCACACGTCGCGGTCGATCGACAGTCGGGCCGAACGCGTTATCGGCCGCTGTTGGCGGGTCTTTTCGACGGCGCACGAATCGACGTGCTATCGGAATCAAAAAAAGCGAGCGTTTACGAAGTTTTTTTTCGCGACAAAAAGATATCCATATCGTTCATCGTCGAAGCGGAACAGGCTCACCTGCCCGCGGCGCTGGCGTCGATGGTCGCGAAGTACACGCGCGAGCTGCTGATGCAGCGGTTTAAGGCTTTTTTCTTAGCGCTTTCACCCGACGTAAACCCCACTGCCGGGTACGGGAGCGACGCGAATCGCTGGCGCGACGCGATGCTGCCG
>JBMYUK010000125.1:0-7188 GCA_049605275.1 Phycisphaeraceae bacterium | reverse complement strand
AGGTCTCCTGTTTGGTTCACTCGAGCGAGTGAGTGTTTGGCTTGGACGGCCCAGAGCGGGCGTGTCCTTCGAAGGTGTCGGCGGGCAGAACCATTCGTGCCCTTGCTTCAGCGTTGACCGGTTGGCTTCAGCCATCTCGCCTGAGATAAGTGAAACAGTTACATTCAAGTGGTCAACAGGTTGATGTTACCGATAACTTGCCTAAGGTCAAGGCATTTTCCAAAATAATCTCGACTTTTCGAACTTTTTTGCTTAGGATGCAGGCATTCGACTACTAGATGACTGTGAGCACAGTATCATGTTTGTAACGTTATGTAACGAAAGGCCAGCCGCTCAACGCGGTTTCACCCCGCCTCTAGGGCCGTTGGTGATCCTTCTGCTCGCCGTTTCGTCGTCTGTTGCGATCGCGTTTTGGCCCACCGAAAAAAAAGAAGGGCTCGTCTTTTGGACCTTCGCGCCCCACCACGCCCGCATGTACAGGCCGGTGATCGACGAGTGGAATCAGGCCGCGCGCGACAACGCCAACGAGCCGATCCAGATGCACGTGCTCTCGATGGGAGCGCTCAATCGACGCACGCAGTCCGGCATGTGGGCGAAGACGCCGACCTCCGATCTGGTCGAAATCGAACAACCCTCGGTCGCGCGATTCATGGCCGGCCCGGTCGACGCCGTCGGCTTCTACGATCTCACCGATCGCCTGCGGGACGAAGGCATCGACAAACGCCTCAACGAACCATCTTTCGCGCCCTGGTCCAGCCGAGGCAAGATCTTCGGCCTGCCGCACGACGTGCACCCGGTCTTGCTGTGCTACCGCGCGGACCTCGTCGAAGCGGCGGGCATCGACGTCAGCCAAATCGAAACGTGGGACGACTTCGAGAGGCTCATGCGTCCGCTCGTCGCCGACCTCGACGGCGACGGCAAGACCGACCGCTACGCGCTGGGCCTGTGGTACACCTCGGCGCGCGACGTCGAAACGCTCCTGCTACAGGCCGGCGGGGGCACGTTCGACGAGCAAGGCAACCTCATCATCGCCAGCGACGCGAACGCCCAGGCCCTCGCGCGAATCGTCGGCTGGTGCTTCGGCCCCGATCGGATCGCCATCGACGCGCCCGAGTTCAGCCCGTCGGGCAACGAACTCAAACTCAAGGGCCGCGTCGTCGCCGCGCTCATGCCCGATTGGCTCGCCGGCGTCTGGATGAACGATCTCTCGGCCCTGGGCGGCAAGCTCAAGCTCATGCCACTGCCCGCGTGGGAGCCCGGGGGCCGACGCACCTCGGTCATGGGCGGCACGATGATCGCCATCCCCAAGACGACGCGCGACTTCGACGCCGCCTGGTCCTTCGCCAAAGAGCTGTACCTCTCGCCCGATCTCGCCCGACAGCTCTTCGACTCCAACCACATCATCTCGCCGATCGTCGACCTTTGGGACGAGCCCTACTACGCGGCGAAACAGCCTTACTTCTCCGATCAGCGCAGCGGACTGATGTACATCGAGCAGGCGCCGAACGTGCCGTTTCGCACGAGTTCGCCGTTCCATCAGGTCGCGATGCAGCAGATCATGGACGCGGGCGTGTCGCTGAAAAACGCCGCGGCGTCCACCGGCCGATACGATCGCGCGTCGCTGTTCGCCGAGGCCAAGCGCCTGCTTCAGATCGCCGAAGAACGCATCGAGAAAGAAATGAGCCGCAACGTCTTCATCGCCGGGGACACGGAAGGCGGCGCGGATGAGTAGCGTGATGCGTCAGCACCCGCGTTGGGTCCCGTACTTTTTTCTCGGGCCGTTCCTGTTGATCTTTCTGGTCTTCATCGCGTATCCGATGCTGTTGTCGGGCGTGATGGCCTTTCAGCAAAACGCCGGGCCGGGCGTGAGCGAGCCGGTGGGCCTGAAGAACTTCGCGTGGATGCTGCAAGACCCGGCGTTCTGGACGGCGGTGAAGAACACGACGATCTTCGCCCTCGCCTCGGTATTCATCCAGTTGCCCGCGTCGCTCGGGCTCGCGCTGCTGCTCAACAGCGATCGCATCAGACACCGCGGGCTCTGGCGGATGATCTTCTTCGCGCCGGTGCTGGTCGGTTTGCCGTTCGTAGCGGTGCTGGCCGGGCTGGTGTTCGAGAAAAACACCGGGCTCTTGAACGTGACGCTGCACGCGCTGATCGGCTTCGATATCGAATTCCCCTGGCTGCAGGAGTACGTCATGCCGTCGCTGATCGTCGCGGCGTTCTGGATGTACGTGGGGTTCAACATGATCTACTTCCTCGCGGCGCTGCAGAACGTCAACAAGGACCTGCTCGAAGCCGCGCAGGTCGACGGCGCCAACGCCTGGCAGCGCTTCACCAGCGTCACGCTCCCCGCGATCCGCCCGGTCGCCGCCTTCGTCGTCTTACTGTCGTTGATCGGCAGCTTCCAACTCTTCGAACTGCCCTACCTCATGCTCAACGAGTCGCCCGGCCCGAACAATCAGGGACTCACGCTGGTCATGTATCTCTACCAGCAGGGCTTTGACCGCGGCGACCTCGGCTACGCCAGCGCCGTGGGCTGGGCGCTGGCGGCGGTGCTGTTTCTGTTCGCGATCGCCCAGCGTTTTGCTTCAAAAACAAGCGAGGCCGACGCATGAACACGACGACGAGAACGACGACCACGACGAACAATTCAAAACCGCGTCTCGATCCGCGCATGGCGGTCGTGTATCTCGCGCTCGCGCTCTTCGCCGTGGTGACGCTGATCCCGTTCGCCTACCTGCTGTTTTCCGCGTTCAAGTCGCAGGACGCGTTCTTCAGCTTCGTCCTCTGGCCAACCGAGGGAAAGTGGTATCAGATCGACCGGGACGGTTTCACGCTCAGCCATTGGAAGACGCTGTTCTTCGAGGCGGGGATCGTCCGCGCGACCGTCAACTCGTTTTTTCTCTCGTCGGTCACGGCCGTGCTCGCGACGCTCTTCAGCGCGATGGGCGGTTACGCGCTCGCCAAGTATCGCTTCGCCGGCCGATCCGCGGCGACCTGGCTGGTGCTCGGCTCGCTCGTGATCCCCTTCGCCCTGCTCATCGCGCCGGGTTTTCAGCTGCTGTATTGGCTGGGGCTGCTCGACACCTACGCCGGGCTCATTCTCCCCGCGATCGCGCCGGCCTTCGGGGTCTATCTTTTCCGCCAGGCGTTCATCAGCTCGATGCCCAGCGCGCTCATCGAAGCGGCGCGCATCGACGGCTGCGGGGACATCCGCATCTTCTTCCAGATCGCCTTGCCGATGGTCCGGCCGATGGTCGGCGCCTTCCTACTCATCACGTATCTCGCGACGTGGAACAACTTCATCTCGCCGCAGATCGTGATCCAGTCGGCCGAGAAACTGCCGCTGTCCGTCTTCGTCGCTCAGCTACGCACGCCCTACGGCACGCAATACGGACTCATCATGGCCGGGACGCTCGTCGCGGTCTTCCCCGTGCTCGTCCTCTTCCTCATGCTTCAACGAGACTTTATCGCCGGGCTCACCGCCGGCGCGGTGAAGGGATAAACCCATGGCCAACGTCACGCTCCACAACCTCTTCAAGTCCTACGACGGTCAAACCAACGTCGTCGACGGCATCGACCTCGACATCGCCGACGGCGAGTTTGTCGTGCTCGTCGGCCCGTCGGGGTGCGGCAAGTCCACGACCCTCCGCATGATCGCCGGGCTCGAAGACGTCACCGCCGGAACGATCTCCATCGGCGGCCGCGTCGTCAACGACGTCGAACCCAAGAACCGCGATATCGCCATGGTCTTCCAGAGCTACGCCCTCTACCCGCACATGACGGTCTACAAAAACATGGCTTTCGCGTTGCAACTCCGAAAGACGCCCAAGGCCGAGATCGACCGCCGGGTCCGCGACGCCGCGAACAAGCTCGGCATCACCGACTACCTCGACCGCAAACCCAAGGCCCTCTCCGGCGGACAGCGCCAGCGCGTCGCGCTCGGTCGTGCCATCGTCCGCGACCCCGCGTGCTTCCTCTTCGACGAGCCGCTCTCGAACCTCGACGCCAAGCTCCGCGCCGAAACCCGGGCCGAGCTCAAACAGCTGCACCAGCAACTGCAAACGACCTCCGTCTACGTCACCCACGACCAGGAAGAGGCGATGACCCTCGGCGACCGGGTCGTCGTCATGAGCGGCGGCCACATCCAGCAGGCCGGCACGCCGCTCGAGGTCTACCAACGACCCGCCAATCGATTCGTCGCCGGATTCATCGGCATGCCCGCGATGAATATGATCGAAGGAGTCGTCGAATACGCTTCGAACGGACTGCGATTCACCGCCGACGGACTCACGATCCCAATCACCGGCAACCTGGCAGACGCCGCAAACCAGGCCATCGATCGACCGCTCGCGCTCGGCATCCGACCCGAACACTTCGTCACGCCCGACCCCGCGCGGCACGGCGAGCGACCCACCGTCGATGTGCAAGTCCGGGTCGTCGAACCTCTGGGCGCGCAGATGGACGTCTACGGCACGCTCGCCAACGGCCAACGCGTCCTCATCCGTACCGAGGCCCGCCCCATCCAACCCGAGACCGTCGAGCCCTTCGCCGTCGCCATCGACAAGACCCACCTCTTCGAAGAAGGCGTCTACGGCAAGAACCTCTCCCTCCAACACGCAGACATCCCGCAACCCTCACCCACCCCGCGCACCGCCGCGACGATCTGACGTCGGGTCAACCGTTGCGATCAAAGGTCGAGGTCGAGGTCGAGCGTCGCGGCGTGCCACCGCGAGCGGACTTCTTCGAGGTGCATATTCGCCTTGTTTTTCTTGATGTGGCGCGGGCTCTGCTCGAACGCGATCGACGAGGGCAGCGGCCCGCCTGCGTAAACCACCTCGACAAACGCGGCCACCTCCGCATAACTCGGCGAACGATCCCCGGCCCAGGCTCCGCGCTCGCGCATCGCGCCGGAGAACGGACCCGTGCCGTTGTCGAAGAATCGCTCGGTCGTCTCGCCGTACGCCGAGTACGGATAGCAGCGCGGCTCGTCCGGCGATCGACTCGCCAGCCACGAGGCGTACAACCAGTACTCGCTGAACGTGCCGAAGTCGTTGGCCGACCGCATCATCAGCACCGGCCAGGGTTCGTCGCTGTCGTAGTACACCGCCAGCCGATCCATCATAGCAATCAGCGACGAACGCTCGAACCACATGTGATGCGGCACGAACGTCGCCGCGTCGTCCTCGATCGGCTCGACGCCGAGCACCTCGCGAATCCAACTCGCCCACCGCCCGACGATGTCCGGGTTGCCCCGGCTGTTGTGCTGCAAAAGCGCGTAGATCGGCCGACCCTCTGCGTCGAGCACCGGCCAGGTCTCGATCGGCAACAGGTCCGCGTCCCATACGAGATACGACTCACTCAATCCTTCGATCCCGTCCCACGCGCCGAGCTTCAAAAGCTGCTGATAAAACCAGCCCGGCGAATAAAGCGATCGGCTCGTATCGACAAGCCGGCCAAGCTCGGCCTTGCTCGAACCGGGCGACGAAAAAAACGACTCCTCCTCGTGCACCTGCCACTCGCCGATCGACCAGCGCTCGTCGGAAACGACACGCCGCAGCGTTTCGCAGCCGTCGGCCGGAGCGATCACATGAACCCGCCGCGGGCGGTAGTGATGAAAAAGCCCCTCGATGACCGCGCGGGTACACCAGGTGGGCTCGAGCATCGGGATGACGACGTCGTGCTGCATGGCCGAGCCGAGTGCTTACTTCATCGCCAGCGAGCAGCCGACCGTCGACGGGTCTTCGAGGCCGACGTCCGCGCAGTGCGCCTCGATGCCGAACCCGTCGCGCGGGAAGTCGAGACAGAGCAGTCGGTAGTCGGCGATCGCGCGCTTCAGTTCGCGCTCGGTCATCGTGTTGAGATACCCGCATCGGCCGATTTCACCCGAGGGCAGCGGCGCGGCCAGGTGTCCGCCACGCTTCTCGACCATCTTGACCTGTGCGGCCCAGATCGTGTCGGCGTCTTCGAGCACGTCGTGCCACAGACTCAGGTCGAAGCTGCTGATGAGCCGCATGATGCGCTTGCACGCGTCGGCGTCGATCCAGTTGTTTCGCAAGGCCAAATAAGCGCCAAAGCCCATACCGATCGAGACGGCGTGGCCGTGCAAAAGACCCGCGGGGATCTCGAATCCCGGCGACCAGGTGTGGCCGAACGCGTGAGGGCGGCACTGATGCGTCTCGTAGAGGTTGCCGTATTCCGCTTCGACGTAGCTCTTAATCGCTCGGCCGAGGATGCGATTGGACTGCTCGCTCAGTTCGTCGCCGGGACGAACACCCGACGCCGCGAAGCGGGTGTCGATCAAGCGCGGGCCGGCCTCTTCAAGGGCGGCGAACAACTGCACGTCTTTGACGCAAGCCATCTTGATGATCTCGGCGATACCGTGACGAAGCCAGCCCTCTTCGAGCGTGCTGAAAAACGAGCGGTCGGTGATCGACAGAATCGGCGCGTGATAGGCGCCGAACAGATTCTTGTAGCCGAAGCCGTCGCAGCAGGTCCTCGGCGACGGCCCGGCGTCGATGCCGGCCACAACCGACGTCGAGAGCATCACGTACGGCGTGCCGCGGTGATACAGCGAACACGCCAGCCCGCCGGTATCCGACAAGACCCCGCCGCCGACGATGAGCACCGGCTCGTTTCGGCTGACGCCCAAACGCTTAAAGTCGCCCAGCATCTGCTCGACCGTTTGGATGCCCTTGTCGACTTCCATCGCGCGGTAGACGAGTTTCTCAAGTTCGATGCCGTGGTAATCGAAGTAGCGATCGATCTGCTCGCCGTAGTGCGCTTCGACGTTCTGATCGACGACGCAGACGCATCGGCCGTGCGGCTTGTACACGTCGCGAAGCGTGCGGTCGCCGGTCTTTAAGACGCCTTCGACGACTTTGATGCTCGTAAACGTTCGGCTGGTCATCGTCGCCTCGACCTCGGTAAAGTCGGGCGCAGCAACGACGTGACCGTCGCTCTCGCGAAACGGCGACGTGGGATACACCGCGTGCGGCTGACTCACTTCGAGCCCGATCAGTAGCGCCCGATACGCATCAGCCAGCGGCCCGCCAGATAGAAGATCGGCAAGACGCTGATCGCCATACTCAGAGTCGCAGACGCGATCCGTGAACGCCTGCCACGCCTCACCCTCGGCGGCATCCAAGGCGTTAATGACGCTCGCATTGCTCAAAAAGACGCTAACAG
>JBMYUK010000124.1:0-7202 GCA_049605275.1 Phycisphaeraceae bacterium | reverse complement strand
TCAGTGAAAAGCCTCCGCCAGACCATGGTGGAGGTTTTTCTATGGCCGGGGTTGACTTGATAATGGGCTATCACTAAACTGCGTCCTGCAGATGAGATGCTATTATCATGTATAAGTTGCAAACTTATAAACAGCAAGGCTTTACGCTGATCGAGCTTCTGGTGGTGGTTAGTATTATTGCGCTATTGATCGCGATCTTACTACCGGCACTCGGCGCGGCCCGACGAACGGCTCGGACCACCGTCTGCCTCAGTAACTCCAGGCAAATGGCGATCGCGATCGTGAACTTCGCTACCGAAAACAAGATGGACCTGCCGACTGTCGGCTTCAGCCACGGCGGCAACGTGTATGCGGAGCAGGGTTCTTGGTTCTTCGGGCTAGAGCCTTACGTCGACGGGAAACTGATGTATCGTTGTCCCAGCGACGACAGTCCCGCTTGGGAGATCCCCGAGGGTGGCAGGCTGCGTCGAGTGGGCTACGCCAGCAGCTTTATCCTCTCAGGCCTGATCGCGGGCAAGTATAAAAATTTCAACAATCTCGACCGCATACCTTCTGCATCGAAGACGGTTTACGCCGTTGAACTAGCCGAGACCAGCGTGGCCGGTTTCGCCGTCGCCGACCACGTCCACCCCGAGACATGGGGGGGCGATCCCGCGCTGATTGAGGATACGATCAAGGAACAGGTCGAGATCGAGCAGCACCAAGACAAATCCAACTACACCTACCTCGACGGACACGCCGAGACGCTGGCGCGAAAGGACACGTTCGATATCGCGCCGGGCTCGACGGTCACCAACATTATCTGGAATAGCAACCACTTTTGGCCCGATGTCGCCCGCTGAGTCGCAGGCAGGGCTTCACCCTGTTTGTATTGGAGACTTGAAATGAAAGCATTGACAATGACCAAACTCGCGCTCGCCGCATTGGCGACACCCATCCTGATGACCGCGACCGATGCGTCGGCCGGTGAAGGCGACGGCTTCCCCCACATCGCGATCGCGGAAGAGCCCAGCGGCGAACTCGCACTCGAGTTCGAGGTTGGCCTTGACGAAACGACGACTCCGCCCACGATCACACTGATCGCTCCCGAGTTCAGCTCGTTCTTTGGCGGCTACCGCACCTTCCCACTCACCGAGACCGCCTTCGAAAACTCCGACCTCGGCTTCGTCTCCGAAGTCGAAGGAGAAGAAGAGGGCGGCGCGATCGCAGGCGATATCCTCGTCCGATTGCTCAGCAAAGATGACGCTTTCAAGGCCTACTTCCCGACTACCACCGAGATCTTTACGTTGACCTCGACCGACTTTGCCCTGGGCGATCAGTTCGACACCCACCCGACCTGGATCCTCGCAAACGCCGAAGGCGACTTCACCCCGGCTTCCGCGACCTTTGAGGTCTTCGACGTCTCCGGCGCCACGGAAGAGTCGCTGGGTCAGTTCAACGTCACCCTCACAGTCCCCGAGCCCGGCAGCGCGGTCGCGCTGCTCGCGGGTGCGGGTCTGCTGGCTGCGCGACGACGGCGTCGCTAAACCGTCCTAGTGAATGGGGCGAGAAAAGACCGTCGACGCGATCGAAAGATCACGTCGACATTTCGACACCCAACGGAGCCGTTCGAGATGTCCACCAGCCCGCGCCTCCAACTCGCAGAACTCGGCTCGAATCCCACCGAACGTCCCGTCGCTGATCCCGGGATCAAACCCGGGGACCATTCCGGGGGCGACCGGGCGTGGCTCGATCGCGTCGGGATCACGGCGTCGGTGGCGTGTGCGATTCACTGCTTGGCCGCGCCGTTTCTCCTGCTGCTGCTGCCCGCGGCCGGGTCGGTCTGGGCGCATCCCGCGGTGCACTGGGTCCTCGCGGTGCTGGTGTTGCCTTTGGCGGTGTGGGTGATCTATCGGGGCTATCTCAAGCACCGCAAGCGCTGGACGCTCGTCGCGGCGGGCATCGGCTCGGCCTGTATCGTCGCCGGGCTGATCGCACCGATGCTGCACGATCAACCCGTGCTGAGCCTGCCCATCGCATCGGGCGAAAGTAACGCCGCGGCTGCCGGCTTGATCCTCGCCGATGCCGGCGCGATCCATACCGGAGCGGAAGCCGGACCGGCCTGTACCGAGGCGTCCTGCCCGACGATCACCGAGGACGCCGAAACAGGCGCGAAGTCATTGGCGATGCCCCCCGGCGGATTCTTGACGCTGATCGGCAGTCTCTTCCTCGTCTTCGCGCACGCGTCCAACCTGATCGCCTGCCGCTGCTACAGCCGCGATCAGCCCGCCAAGGCCTGCGGTGATTCCGGCTGCGGCTGCCCGGCCTAAGCGAGTTCCCCGCAACCTACACGTTTTTCGTGCTTCGGTGGTTGCCCAGTGACTGCTACGATTTGCGTTTTGAAACTTCGCGATTGGATCGGTTTCGAAGCATCGCCGCTGTTGCGTTGAAAAACGTAAAACGCATCACCGCGATCCTCGTCCGCTAAAGCTCCACGCCGGGCGCGAGCGCAGGAGCGCATACCCCAGCGGGACCGCGAAGACCGCGGTGTTGAGCAGCGTGACGAATCCGTTGTAGAGTTGATTCGCGGCCTTAAACCCCTCGACCGGCTCGTCGCCTAAGAACCCGATGTTGTTGCGCAGGGTGTGCAGCGTCGTCGCGACGAGGAGTGCGAAGACCCCGGCAACAAGGGTCATGATCCCGATCGTCAGCATCGAATCGCGGAAGAGGAGGTTTCGGAGTTGGACCAGCGCGTAGCCCGCGGCGAGAAAGCCGAGTGCCCAGGGCCCGATGAGCCCGGGCTCGTGCTGTTGCAGCAGCAGATCGACGCCGAGCCCGAGCACGATGGCCGACCACGCGACGGCGATCGGCGGCACCTGCAGGCCGATGAACACGAGCAGGATCAAGAGGACCATCGGCTCGTGTCCGCCGATCGGCCAGAGTGGCGCGAGCACGAGGTGCAGCGCGTAGCCGAGGTAGGTCAGGATCAGGAACGTGAGCCAGTTCATCGCGGGGCTTAGTCGATCAGTTCGGTGAGGACGGTGACCATGCGTTGCGGGCCGATGGGCGCGCGGGGCTTGATGATGATGCGGTCTTCGAGCAGCGGCCTCTCGCCGACGTCGGTCTGAATGGTTTCGATGACGCCGAGCATGAGGCCGTTGGCGTTGTCTCGGATCGTGTCGGCGACGCGGACCTCGTCGCCGGGGCGTAGTTCGTTGGCGATGTTCTCGTCGAGGTCGCAGAAGAATCGTCCGCGGCCGTCGGAGGCGACGCGGGCGCGAAGCGGCCAGCCGGGGCCGAGTTCCTGGTCGGGGTTGGGCGGCGGCTGGATGCTGACTTCGATCGAGAAGCCCGGGCGGGTGATAAGCGTCGCGGTCGCGGTGATCGGCCCGACACCCTCGGCGACAAAGCCGATGAGGTTGGACTTGAACGCGACCGGGTCATCGGGCTTGATGCCCTGCAGGCTGCCGCGCAAGAGCGACATCGTCGGGTTGATCGGGTCGTCGTTGAATCGGCCGACGCGGGCCTCGACCATCTGGATCGATTCGATCGGTCGGGCCTCGATGATCGCGGTGAACGAGGCGATCTGCTCGTTGAGACGGGTGTTTTCTTCCCAGAGGGCGACGTTTGCCGCCCGCTCGGCGTCGTACAACTCCAGCAGCGTCGCGTCGTCGATGTCCCGATAGTCCACCGCCGGGTCGCGCATGCCCTGATTCGCGATCCACCCCGCGGGGTACTGCGCGACGCGGACCACGCTCGCCAGCGGACGCGTCACCGGCGAGGTCCACCGCTGACCGACCAACGCAAAAGCCAACAGCAGCAGCGTCACGAGCACCAGGGCTTTGCGTTGGGTGAGCATCTTGGGTGGGGGTTGGGAATTAGGGATTCGCAGTTGGGATCTGTATCGAATACCACGGACACAGCAGTTCGCTTGATGTGTAGGGCGGGAACCCTTAACCCCAACCCCTAAATCCTAAGTCCCGATCACATCTCGTCCATGTCGCTTTCCATGGTCTGCTTCCACTCTTCGAGATGCTCGAGGTAGATCGCGGTGCCACGGGCGACGCAGGTCAAGGGGTCTTCAGCGATGCGGCTATCCAGCCCGGTCGCGTTGGAGATAATCGTGTCGATGCCGCGCAGGAGCGCTCCGCCGCCGGCCAGCACGATGCCGTTGTCGACGAGGTCGGCGGCGAGTTCCGGCTCGCAGCGCTCGAGCGTGCGCGTCACCGTCTCGATGATCGCGCTCAGCGGCTCCTGCAACGCTTCTCGGATTTCTTCGCTGGTGATGACGGTCTTGCGCGGCAGGCCGGAGATCATGTCTCGGCCGCGGACTTCCATCGTGCGCTCTTCGCCGTCGGGCGCGGCGCTGCCGATCTCGATCTTGATGCGCTCGGCCGTCTGCTCGCCGATCATCAGGTTGTAGGCCTTTTTCATGTGGCTGATGATCGACTCGTCCAGGTCGTCGCCGGCGACGCGGACCGACTCACACTGGGCGATGTCCGCAAGGGACATGATGGCGACCTCGGTCGTGCCGCCGCCGATGTCGACGATCATCGTGCCGCGCGGCTCGTGCACGGGCAGCCCCGAGCCGATCGCCGCCGCGGTCGGCTCGTTGATGATGCGCTCGACCTTGAGGCCCGCGATTTCGCCGGCCTCTTTGGTGGCCTGCCGCTGACTGTCATTGAAGTACGCCGGGACGGTGATGACCGCGCTGTCGACACTTTCACCGAGGTAGTCTTCCGCGGTCTTCTTAAGATTCTGCAGGACCATCGCGGAGATTTCCTGCGGGGTGTAGGTCTTGTCTTTGACGCTCACCTTGACGAGTTCGTCGCTGCCGCCGGTCACGTCGTAAGGGACCATCTTCTCCTCGCCGGCGACTTCGCTGTGCCGCCGGCCCATGAAGCGTTTAATGGAGAAGATCGTGCCGGTGGGGTTGGTGACCTGCTGCTGCCGCGCGGGCTGACCGACGAGACGATCGCCCTTGTCGGTGAAGGCGACGATCGAGGGGGTCGTGCGGTTGCCGGAGTTATTGATGAGGACCTTGGGTTGGCCCGCTTCCATGACGGCGACGCAGGAGTTGGTCGTGCCGAGGTCGATTCCGATTGTCTTACCCATGCTCTTTTCCTTTCGTGGTGGACCGATAAAAGGACGCACAGCCCAATTGGTCACTCTGAAGAAAACGCAACTGGCATGCCAGTTAAATGTTGCAAAAATGCCTGTTTGAGCATCTGAAGTGTGTTTTGTGCTGCCAGTCGGCGTGTTCGCGGGGATCGGTCTGCCACTTTGACAAATCCAACGCCCCCGCTGAGGCCCCATCGTAAAAGCAGTGATCGTATCCGTGTAGAACCGCTACAGACACCGCGAGTTATCCACAGTTCGCCTGAAAATAAAGGGAAATAGCACGGCAGAGTTGAAATGTTCAAGAAAAATAGGAAGAATCTGCGATACACGGGTCATCGGAGGCCGAATCGTTCGGCACAGACCCCGTCCGTTTTCAAGGACGATCCACGTTTCTCACGCTACGGAGAGCATCGCAATGGCAAAGAAGAAAGCAACCAAGGCCGCGGCCGCCAAGCCCATGACCAAGAGCGAGGTCTACAAGGCCGTCGCCGACACCACCGGCCTGACCCGAAAGCAGGTCGTCGAAGTCCTCGACGCGACGACCAGCATCATGGTCAAGGAAGTCAAGAAGAAGGGCTCGTTCAACTTCATCGGCCTGATGAAGATGACCCTGGTCAAGAAGCCGGCCGTCCGTGGCGGCAAGCTCGTCCGCAACCCCTTCACCGGCGAAATGGTCAAGCAGAAGCCCAAGCCCGCTTCCAAGACCGTCAAGGTCCGCCCGATGAAGGCGCTCAAGGATCAGCTCTGAGCCGAAGCGCGTCGACGAACGATGAGCGGCCCTGACTTGCGACGAGCGAGCCTAGCTTCGCGTCATCGCCGTGGGCTTGAGATCGGATTCGACCTCGGCCGACGCCCTGTCAACGCGACGACACGCACGCCCTCGGCCGTTCACGCGGTCGAGGGCTTTTTTTTGTTGCAGCCAAGCGGGATCGAAAGCGGACGCTGATACAATCGCTCTTCCGGCCATGCGTAGCGACAGCCAACCTCCAACCCGACGACTCGCGATGCCGATCACGCGGTGGTGCATCGCGCTCGGCGTTGTCGCTGCCTTCATGCTGATGGGCTGCTCGACCGCACCCGACGACGATGCGGACCTCCCGCTGCCCGGCTTCGGCCTGGAAGGACCCACAAAGCCCAGGGGCGTTTACGCGGTCATCCGCCGCGCGGACGTGCCGCTGAACCAGTCCACCGACGACGCCTGGGCGATCATCAACGAGCAGCTCGTCCCGCCCGTCACCCGCGGCGCGTGGCGTGGCAACGGGCTGCGGCTCGGATTTCTCGCGAAAGATCGCCTCGACGCCTACTCCGAGGCGATGCCCCAGCCCGTCGCGTTCAGCCGCACCCTCATGAATAAGAGCGACTACCCCGTCGCCGTCCTCGAAACGCCTCGGCTGCGCGACGAGGTCCGATTCCAGATCGATCTGACCCGCCCGCCTCGCCCGCGCCTCGTGGAGACCGTCGAAGGCGGCGACAACAGCACGCTCCGCCTCCTCGCCCAGATCGTCACGGAAGACGACGGCAGACACTCGATCGTGCTCACGCCGCAGCACTACATCCCCTCGCCCTTCGACCTGGTCCCGCGCAATCCGCTCGACAAAGATCTCGACGGCCGAGTCTACGACGAACTCACCCTCCGACTCACCCCCAGCGACAATCAGATCGCCGTCATCGGGTTGCACTGGCCTTGGCCGATGACCGAGGTCGTCGCGGCCGACGATCCGTCGCGATCGGACAGCGAACTGCTCTCAGCCGCGCTGGACGAAGCGCCCCCGCCGCCGCCGAACGACCCCGCCGCTCCGCCCCCGCATTTCTCGGGGTCGACGACGAATCCACCGAACGCAGATGATGCGCCCGCTTCTTTGGATGAAGACGACGCGCCGCCGAGCGATCCGCCCGTCCGATACGAGCGCGTCGCCCCGCCGCTCGCCACGACCTTCGGCAGCACGCTCCTCACCGGCACGCGCATCCGCCAACCCGTGCGGACCGTCCTGCTCATCACGATCGAAGAGCCGGAGCCCGAAGCTTCAAGCATCACAGACGATCCGTAACGCCACGTCTTGTTAACAGCTCAGACGCCCATCGACCGACCGCCGCGGTGTCAT